>JBAUOX010000166.1:0-27410 GCA_049579985.1 Isosphaeraceae bacterium
GTGAGGCGCTGCAACGCGTCGAGGTGGCGTATCCGGGCACCCCCGGTCCGGAGCTGCCGCAGCTCGACGGCGGCGGTGAAGTCATGTGGCGTCGCCGGGGTGAGCATCACATGTGGAACCCTGAGACTATCCAGAAGCTTCAGCACGCCCTCAAGAAAAAAGAGAGTTCCAGCTACAAGGAGTTTGCCGCCGCCAGCAACGACGAGAGCCGGCAGCTCTGCACCTTGCGCGGACTACTGGAGATCAAGGCCGGCCGCAAACCGATTCCCCTGGAGATTGTCGAGCCGGCCGCGGAGATCGTCAAGCGCTTCTGTACCGGCGCCATGAGCTTCGGCAGCATCAGCAAGGAAGCCCATGAGTCGCTGGCCGTCGCCATGAACCGGATCGGCGGACGAAGCAACACCGGAGAAGGGGGGGAGGACCCCGCCCGGTTCCGGCGCGACGCCAACGGCGACTCGCGCAACAGCGCGATCAAGCAGGTTGCCAGCGGCCGCTTCGGCGTCACCGCCAACTACCTGGCCAGCGCCGTCGAGATCCAGATCAAGATGGCCCAGGGGGCCAAGCCGGGCGAGGGGGGGCAGCTTCCCGGCCACAAGGTCGATAACTTCATTGCCAAGACGCGTTACAGCACGCCGGGCGTCGGCCTGATCTCTCCTCCTCCACACCATGATATCTATTCGATCGAGGACCTGGCGCAACTGATCTTTGATCTCAAGAACGCCAACCCGCACGCCGAGGTCTCGGTCAAGCTGGTCGCCGCCGCGGGCGTGGGAACCATCGCCACGGGCGTCGCCAAAGGATACGCCGACCGAATTCTCATCAGCGGCGATGGCGGGGGCACCGGCGCCTCGCCCCTCTCGAGCATCCGCCACGCGGGCGTTCCCTGGGAGCTGGGTCTGGCCGAGACCCAGCAAACCCTGGTTCGCAACGGCCTGCGCGGCCGGGTCCGGCTCCAGACTGACGGCCAGCTCAAGACCGGGCGCGACGTCATCGTCGCCGCCTGCCTGGGCGCCGAGGAATACGGCTTCGCCACGGCCCCCTTGATCGCCATGGGCTGTGTGATGATGCGAAAGTGCCATTTGAACACCTGCCCGGTCGGCATCGCCACGCAAGACCCGGTGCTTCGCGCCCAGTTTTCGGGAACGCCCGAGCAAGTCGTCAGCTATTTCTTCTTCGTGGCCGAGGAAGTGCGGGAACAGCTCAGCCAGATGGGCTTTCGCACCCTCGACGAGATCATTGGCCGGGCGGACCTGCTCTTCCCGGCCGACCGGAAGCACCACTGGAAAGCGAAGCACCTCGATCTGCGAACCATCCTCGAGATGCCGAAGGTTCCCCACGGCACGCCGATCCGCTGCGTCGAGCGCCAACCCGACGTGCTCGCCGACCAGCTCGACTGGGAGCTGCTGCGGATTTGCAAGGACGCCGTCGAACATCAAAAGCGCGCCCACCGCTCGCTGCCGATCTCCAATCGCAACCGGACGGTCGGAACCCTGCTCAGCTATTTCGTCACCAAGAAGTACGGCGAGCATGGACTGCGCGAGGACACGATCGACCTCCAGTTTACGGGCAGCGCCGGCCAGAGCTTCGGGGCCTTCGTGACCCGGGGCATCACCTTGCGAGTCCGCGGCGATGCCAATGACTATGCCGGCAAGGGGCTCTCGGGTGGGAAGCTCATCGTCGCGCCACCTCCACGGGCCGGTTTCCCCGCCGGCGAGAACGTGATCGTGGGCAATGTCGCACTCTACGGTGCGACCGGCGGCGAGGCCTTTTTCCGGGGCCGGGCCGGCGAGCGGTTCGCAGTTCGAAACAGCGGCGCCAAGGCCGTTGTCGAGGGTGTGGGCGACCACGCCTGCGAGTACATGACCGGCGGCGTGGTGGTCGTCCTGGGCGGAACCGGCAGAAACTTCGCCGCGGGCATGAGCGGCGGCTACGCCTTTGTCTATGATCCCGCGGGCCGCTTCCGCGATCGCTGCAACCTCGAGATGGTCGACCTTGTGCCGGTCGAGGATTACAAGGACGTGGGCCTGCTGAGCAACCTGATCAATCGCCACGTTCTCTACACGGGGTCGGAGATCGGCAACGAGATCGTCAATGATTTCCCCAATGCCCTGGGTGCCTTCATCAAGGTCTTTCCGCGCGACTACCGGCGGGTCCAGGAGCAGAGCAAGGTCGTGCAGCGTCAATGGGAGCTGATCAATGGCTGACCGCTGTTTCATCCCCAGTATGATGCGCGCTGCAAAGGTCGTTGTGGAGGACGCTCATGGCTGACCCCCGCGGATTTCTCAACATCGAGCAGCAGAAGGCGACGCCCCGCCCGGTCCACCAGCGGATCAAGGACTTCAACGAGCTCTACCAGCCGATGCCCGTGGAAAGTGTGCGGGCCCAGGCCTCGCGATGCATGGACTGCGGCGTGCCGTTTTGCCACAGCGGCTGCCCGCTGGGTAACTTGATTCCCGACTGGAACGAACTGGTTCACAGGAATCGCTGGCAAGAAGCCCTCGTCGCGCTGCATGACACGAACAATTTCCCCGAATTCACGGGCAAGACCTGTCCCGCGCCTTGCGAGGCGTCCTGTGTGCTGGCGCTGGGCAGCGCCGCGGTGACCATCAAGGAGATCGAGGCGGCCATCGTCGATCGCGGCTGGGAGATGGGCTGGATCGTTGCCCGGCCACCGGCCCGTGAGACCGGCAAGTCCGTGGCAATCGTCGGCAGCGGGCCCGCCGGTCTGGCCGCTGCCCAGCAGCTCCGCCGCGCCGGCCACACCGTGACCGTCTACGAGCGCGACGACCGGGCGGGGGGACTGCTGGCCTACGGCATCCCCGACTTCAAGATGGCCAAGGTCTACGTCGAGCGGCGGATCGACCAGCTTGAAGGGGAGGGGGTCCGCTTCATCCTCAATGGCGAGATCGGCCGGACGATCGATCCCCACGAGCTTCGCGCCCGGCACGACGCCATTCTCCTGACGATCGGCGCCACCGTCTCGCGCGATCTCGAGATCCCGGGAAAACACCTCAGGGGCATCGAGCTGGCGATGCCGTTTCTCACCCAGCAGAACCGCCGCAACCTGGGAACGTTGAACGGCGAGACGCCGATCCTGGCCACGGGGAAGAACGTCATCGTCATCGGCGGCGGCGACACGGCCGCCGATTGCCTGGGAACGTGCCACCGCCAGCGGGCCCGCTCGGTGATGCAACTGGACTACAACCCGCGCCCGCCCGAGGGCGAGAACCCCGACACACCCTGGCCGCTGTGGCCCAAGGTCCTGCGGATGACCCCCGCGCACGAGGAGGGCGGCAAGCGGGACTGGCAAATCAAGACCAAGACGTTCGTCGGCGACGACCGGGGCCACGTCAAGGAGTTGCACGCCGTCCGTGTTTATCAGTACTTTGACGAGGCCGGCGAGCGGCAGTTCGAGGAGGTTCACGGTTCTGAGCTGATCTTTCCCTGCGAGCTGGTCCTCCTGGCCATCGGCTTCTCCGGCCCCGAAAATGGCCTGCCCCAGGCTCTGGGGCTGGCGCTCACGGAGCAGGGCGTGATCCGGTGCAATCACCAGTATATGACCAGCCAGGAGGGCGTCTTCGCCGCCGGTGACTGCCGCAGGGGCCAGTCGCTGGTCGTATGGGCCATTGCCGAGGGACGGGAAGCCGCCCGGCATATCGATCATTACCTCACGGGTCAACCCAGTACACTGAGAGCCCGCGACCGATCGTTGGTCCAGATCGAGCCCCTGCCGCTTGCTGTGCCGAGTCTCTGAGTTTCGGCATCGCCAGATTCGCTTCGAACAGGATTCTCCGCGATGATGATGATAAGGTGTAGTGCTTCCGTCATGCCGACCCCCGGGACCGCGGGGCCCCTCAGACATCCCGAAGTCCCGGCACGACCGGCAGAAGGCCAGAACAGCGGAGGTGATCCAGATGTCCCCCAGTCCAGTGCTTCAGACCCAGAGCTTGACGCAAGGCCAAACGCAAGGCCAAACGCAAGGCCAAACGCAAGTCATGCCCGGCTCGGAGACCGGCCCTCTGCTCTTTCAGGATTACACGCTCAACCCCAAGGCCTGGGACGAGCTCTTTGCCGCGCCGGGGCAGGGCCACGACTATTGCAAGGAACTGCTCGATCGCCTGGGATGCCTCAATGTCCGTGAGTTCCTCCAGCGGCGGACGTCCGCGGACCTGGCGTTCATGAACAACGGCATCACCTTCTCGGTCTACTCCGACCGCCGGGGCACGGAGAAGATCTTTCCCTTCGACCTGATCCCGCGACCGGTCGCCGGCAATGAGTGGGACCGTCTCGAGGCCGGCCTGATCCAGCGGATCCGCGCACTCAACATCTTCCTGCACGATGTCTACCACGATCAGCGCATCCTCAAGGAGGGGGTGATCCCGGCGAAACTGGTCCTCGAATCGAAGGGCTTCCGCCCCGAGATGATCGGCTTCAGCCCGCCGGGCAAGCAGTACGTGCACGTCGTCGGCACCGACCTGATCCGCGACCCCAGCGGCGAGTTCGTCGTGCTCGAGGACAACGGCCGCTGCCCATCCGGGGTCAGCTACGTGATCGAGAACCGGCTGGTCATGAAGAAGGTGTTTCCCCAGCTCTTCCAGCAGTGCAGCGTGCGCCGGGTCGAGGATTATCCGCGCAAGCTCTGGGAGGCCCTCAGCTCGGTCGCGCCGCCGGGGGCCGACGATCCGCCCACGATCGTCTTGCTCTCGCCCGGGCCGTACAACTCGGCCTACTTCGAGCATTGCTTCCTCGCCCGCCACATGGGCATCGAGCTGGTCTTCGGGCAGGACCTGTACGTGTATGAAGATCAGGTTTTCCTTCACACCACTCGCGGGCCCGAGCGGGTCGATGTCATCTACCGCAGGCTGGACGACGACTTCCTCGATCCCAAGAGCTTCCGGCCCGATTCGCTGCTCGGCGTCCCCAACCTGATGAAGGCGTATCGCGCCGGCAACGTCACGCTCGCCAACGCCGTGGGCACCGGCGTGGCCGACGACAAGGCAATCTATCCTTTCGTCGAGGACATGATCCGCTTCTACCTCAGCGAGGAGCCGATCCTCAAGAACGTGCCGACGTACATCTGCGCCCGTCCCGGCGATCTGGCCTACGTCCTGGACCACCTCGCCGAGCTGGTGGTCAAGTCGGTGAACGAGTCGGGCGGCTATGGTATGCTCATGGGGCCGTGGGCGACCTCGCAGCAGTGCAGCGAGTTCGCCGAGAAGCTCCGCCACGACCCGCGAAACTTCATCGCCCAGCCGGTCGTCACGCTTTCAACCAGCCCCACCTGGACCGAGGATGGCCTGGCCCCGCGCCACGTGGACCTCAGACCGTACATCGTCAGCGGGACCTCGACCTGGGTCCTGCCCGGCGGCCTGACCCGCACGGCGCTGGTCAAGGGCTCGCTGGTGGTCAATTCCAGCCAGGGCGGTGGCAGCAAGGACACCTGGGTCATGGAGAACGGCCGATGATCTCACGTGTCGCCGAGCATTGCTTCTGGATGAGCCGCTACCTCGAGCGGGCCGAGAACACGGCGCGGGTCCTCGAGGTCAATCAGACGCTGCTTCTCGACTTCCCCGTTCCTCTCGAGCAGCAGTGGCAGCCGCTGCTCATCATCAGCGGCATTCACGACATGCCGAGGGACGCGGACGGAGAGACCGTCCAGCACCACCTGACCTGGGAGACCTCCAACCCTGCCAGCATCGCCTCCTCGATCGCAGCCGCCCGCGAGAACGCGCGGAACATCCGCGAGGTGATCAGCGCCGATTTCTGGGAAAGGCTCAATTTTTATTATCTCTGGATACAAAGTAGCGAGGCGCGGTCGCTTTATCACGATGATCGCAGCGCCTTCTACAGCCAGATCAAGCGGATCAACCAGCTCATGACGGGGATCAGCGAGGGAACCATGTCGCACGGCGAGGCCTGGGATTTCTTCCAGCTCGGCAATTATCTGGAGCGATCCTGCCAGACGGCCCGGATCCTCGACGTCAAGTACCACATCCTGTTGCCGACCGTCGACCAGGTCGGCACGCCGATCGACAACGCGCACTGGGTGGCGATCCTCATGAGCTGCTCGGGATACGAGCCGTTCCACAAGCAGCGGCCGGGCGCGGACCCGGGAATCGCCGTCTCCGACTTCCTGATCTTCGATTCGATCTTTCCGCGGTCGGTGCGGTTTTGCGTGGGCAAATGCCGGGCCGCCGCGTACTCAATCTCGGGCCGCCCGATCGGCAGGCCGGGCAACGCGGCCGAGTGTGCCCTCGACAAACTGGTGGACTGGCTGAACCTGACCCGGGTCGACGACTTCGTCGCGGCGGGCCTGCACGAGGCGCTCACCACCGTCATCGATCGGATCCACGGGATCGGCGAGGCCATCCATCGCAGCTACTTCGACCAGCGGGACAGCCTGACGCCTCCCGAGCCTTCCCAGGCTCGCTCGCAGAAGCCGGTTCTGGCGGCGCCGGCGTCGTTCTCGCCGGATGCTTCCCACCGGACATCATTGTGAGCGCTCATGTAACAGCCGGGGTGTCGCAGGTGATTCCCGTCGATCCAGTATCCGCCGGCACTTCAGACCACCAGCCAGGACAGTGACTCTCCATGCCAATTCAAGTTGCCCTGAACCACAAGACGACCTATCGCTACAACAGGCTGGTCACGCTCTTGCCCCAGGTCGTCCGGTTGCGGCCGGCCCCGCATTGCCGCACTCCCATCCTCAGCTACTCGCTGCGCGTCGAGCCCCACCCCCACTACCTCAACTGGCAGCAGGACCCTTACAGCAATCATCTGGCCCGGCTGGTCTTTCCCAAGCCTGTGAGCGAGCTGAGGATCGAAGTCGACCTCGTGGCCGAGATGACGGTGATCAACCCCTTCGATTTTTTTGTCGAAGAGGCCGCCGAGAAATTTCCGTTCAGATATGATGCGATCCTCGCCCGTGAGCTCATCCCCTACCTGGAAACAGAGCCGGCTGGTCCGCGGCTGCAGGCTCTCGCCAGCGAGCTCCGCGGCAGCGACGTCGGGACCGTCGATTACATCGTCGAGCTCAACCGTCGGCTGCACGAGAAGATCCGCTACGTCATCCGCCTCGAGCCGGGAGTGCAGCCCTGCGAGCAGAGCCTTGAGCTGGGCAGCGGCTCATGTCGCGACACGGGATGGCTCCTGGTCCAACTTCTCAGGCAGCTCGGGCTGGCGGCTCGGTTCGTGTCGGGATACCTGATCCAGCTCAAGGCGGACGTGCCGGCGCTCGACGGTCCCTCGGGAACGGAAGTCGACTTCACCGATCTGCATGCCTGGGCTGAAGTCTATCTGCCGGGAGCGGGCTGGGTGGGTCTTGACCCGACCTCGGGACTGCTCGCCGGAGAAGGCCACATACCCCTGGCCTGCACGGCTGACCCGCTCTCCGCCGCGCCCGTGTCGGGCTCGTATTCCTGGAACTCGGACCCGAGCCACGACGAGCACGATATCTGTGAAATTACGTTCGAGCATCACATGTCCGTGCAGCGGATCCATGAAGATCCGCGCGTCACCAAACCCTACACCGAGGAGCAGTGGCGGGCAATCGAGCAACTGGGTCACGAGATCGACGAGCACCTTCGCGCAGGCGACGTTCGCTTGACCATGGGGGGTGAGCCGACTTTCGTCTCGATCGACGACATGGACGGCGAGGAGTGGAACACAGCCGCCCTGGGAGACACGAAGCGCCTGCTCGCGGGCGAGCTGCTCAAGCGTTTGAAGAACCGGTTCGCTCCCGGAGCGCTCCTGTACTACGGCCACGGCAAGCTTTACCCCGGCGAGCCGCTGCCCCGATGGTCGCTCGGCTGTTACTGGCGCACCGACGGCGTGCCTGTCTGGGAGAACCCGGACCTGATCGCCGACGAGGCGCGCGACTACGGCCACACCCCGGCCGACGCCCATCGCTTCATCACGACGCTGGCGGAACGGCTGGGCGTCGATGCCGCGTGCGCCCAGCCCGCCTACGAGGATGTTTTCTACTATCTCTGGCGCGAGCAGCAACTGCCGGTGAATCTCGATCCCCGCGAGAGCAATCTCGACGACCCCGTCGAGCGGCACCGTCTGACCCAGGTCTTCGATCGCGGCTTGAACCAGGTCGTATCCTACGTCCTGCCGCTCAAGGCACAGCAGGCGCAGGCGCAGGCGCAGAAGAATGCAGGCCGCAGCCGGTGGGTCAGCGACCGCTGGGAACTGCGCCGCGGGAACCTCTTTCTTCTGCCTGGCGACTCGTCGGTGGGCTTTCGCCTGCCACTCGGGTCGCTGCCCTGGGCCAGCGAGGAGGATCTCGAGCCCTTCGTCGAGCTCGATCCTTTCGCTCCCCGGGCGCCGCTTCCCCCTCGTGTCACCAAGCCCGCGCGACGGCAAAAGACCACGTCCGAGACCGATGCACCACGCCGCGGCGGCGGGCCCGATGCCGGAGAGCTGCGTGACCACTGGGCGGTCGGCCAGAGCATCTCGGGCGTTGTCCGCACTGCGCTCTGCGCCGAGCCGCGTGAGGGCAAAATTCACGTCTTCTTGCCGCCCCAGGAGCTCCTGGAAGATTATCTCGATCTGATTAGCGCCGTGGAGGCCACGGCCAGAGAGCTGAACCTGCCGGTGATCGTCGAGGGGTATCGCCCGCCGACCGATCCTCGGCTCAACCATTTCAGCATCACACCCGACCCCGGGGTGATCGAGGTCAACATCCATCCGTCGGAGTCGTGGGACGAGCTGGTGAGGAAGACCACGGTCCTTTACGAAGAGGCAAGGCAGACGCGGCTGGGGACCGAGAAGTTCATGCTCGACGGGCGCCATACGGGCACCGGCGGTGGCAATCACGTGGTGCTCGGCGGCCCGACCCCGGCCGACAGCCCGGTCCTCCGCCGGCCCGACTTGCTGCGCAGCATGATCACCTACTGGCACAACCACCCCTCGCTGTCGTATCTTTTCTCGGGCCTGTTCGTCGGCCCGCACAGCCAGGCGCCGCGGCTCGACGAGGCGCGGAACGACAGTCTCTACGAGATGGAGATCGCCTTCCGCCAGATTCCCGACCGCGGCGGCGCTCCGCCGTGGTTGGTTGACCGCGTCTTCCGCCACCTGCTGGTGGACGTCACGGGCAACACCCACCGGGCGGAATTCTGCATCGATAAGCTCTATAATCCCGACTCGTCCAGCGGCCGCCTCGGTCTGGTCGAGATGCGCGCCTTCGAGATGCCGCCGCATGCACGCATGAGCCTGGTCCAGCAACTGCTGATCCGCGGCCTGGTTGCCAGGTTCTGGGAAAACCCCGTGCTCGACGGGCTCATCCCCTGGGGCACTGATCTTCATGACCGCTTCTTGCTTCCCCATTTCGTGGACCTGGACTTCCAGGATGTGATCCACGACATGCGCCGCGTCGGCTACGCGTTTCAGAACGACTGGTTCGCGCCCCACTTCGAGTTCCGCTTTTCTCTGATCGGTACTGTCACGGTGGGAGGAATCGCCCTGGAGCTTCGGCAGGCCATCGAACCCTGGTACATCCTGGGAGAGGAAATCACCAGCAGCGGAACCGCCAGGTACGTCGATTCCTCCGTGGAGCGGCTCCAGATCAAGGTCCAGGGCCTGACCGAAGAAAGGCAGGTCGTGACTTGCAACGGCCGCCGCGTGCCCTTGCACTCAACCGGAACCTGCGGCGATTACGTCGCGGGAGTCCGCTACCGCGCCTGGCAGCCTCCCTCGTGCCTGCACCCGACCATTCCGGTCAACTCACCCTTGGTCTTCGACGTCTGGGACCCCTGGCTGAAGCGATCGGTCGGCGGTTGCACCTATCATGTGGTTCATCCCGGCGGGAGGTCGTACGATACCTTTCCGGTCAATGCCAACGAAGCCGAGGGCCGGCGCCATTCTCGGTTCTTCCCGTATGGCCATACCCCGGGCACGATGGAGGTGCCACCGCTGGAACGGCATCCCGCCTCACCGCTGACCCTCGACCTGCGCCGGCCGCCCCTTGATAACGGTTCACCTCCGCCACATCGATTTCCCTCAACTGGGTTTGTGGTATGATTTTTGCAGTTGCCATCATGGGATGTTAGCCGGGCGAGCGTTGTAAGCCCAGCCTCAGCGGGTGGTTCTGATGCAATCCATAACGACCGGAGCCGAAACATCACCGCCGTGGTCCGATGCGACTTCCCGGCCGCATGTCTGGGATCATTATCGAGCCCTGGCTGGCTGTTACGATGAATTGATCGCTTCCGATGACAGTGTGCGGCGGTACTGGCAGCCGTTCGTTGACGCGATGGAACTGCTGGGCGGAGACGAGATCCGCCGCCGCTGGGAGGAGTCGCAGGACCTGATCCGCCAGAACGGAGTGACGTACAACGTCTATGGCGATCCCCGGGGAACAGATCGTCCCTGGCAGCTTGATCCCATCCCCCTCTTGATGTCACCGGCCGAGTCGAGGGTCCTGGAAGACGGCCTGATCCAGCGGGCGTCGCTGCTGGACATGATTCTGGCAGATTTGTACGGTCCCCAGCGCCTGCTGGGGCGGGGTTTTCTGCCTCCCGAGCTCGTCTTCGGTAACCCGGCTTTCCTTCATCCCTGCCACGCAATGCAGGTTCCCGCCAACCGCTACCTGCATCTTTACGCGGCCAACCTGGGCCGCTCGGACGATGGCAAGATCGTGGTGCTGGGTGACCGCACGCAGGCGCCGTCGGGGACCGGTTACGCGCTGGAGAACCGGCTCGTCCTGTCGCGCATGCTTCCCGAATTGTTCCGTGACTGCCGGGTGCAGCGGCTTGCCCCTTTTTTCCAAGCGGTCCGCGACATTTTACAATCGATCGCGCCCCACAACCGCGACAATCCCCGCGTCGTCCTGCTGACGCCAGGGCCTTACAACGAGACCTACTTCGAGCACGCCTTCCTGGCCGGATACCTGGGCTACACCCTTGTCGAGGGGGGCGATCTGCTGGTCCGCGGCAATCGCGTTTATCTGAAGCTCTTGGGCGGACTCCAGCCCGTGGACGTGATTCTCCGCCGCGTCGATGATGACTATTGCGACCCGCTCGAGCTGCGGGGCAGCTCCTTCCTGGGAGTCCCGGGATTGCTCCAGGTCTTGCGGGCCGGCAACGTCGCCATGGCCAATGCGCTGGGGAGCGGTCTGGTCGAGACCCCGGCGCTTTTGGCCTATCTTCCCGCCATCAGCCGCGAGCTCCTGGGAGAGGACCTGAAGCTGCCCTGGGCGGAATCGTGGTGGTGCGGGGAACCCGTCGGGCTCGGTCACGTGCTTGCCAAGTTGTCGCGGATGGTCATCAAACCGGCCTTCGCCAACCGCCGGTTCGAGCCGGTCTTCGCCGATCGGCTCGATTCCCAGCAGCTCCAGGATCTTGCCTGCCGGATTCGTGCCCGGCCCGGCGATTTCGTGGGGCAGGAACAGATCGCACTGTCCTCGGTTCCCGTGATGCAGGGCGAGCGGCTCCAGTCCCGGTATGCCGCCGTCCGCGTCTTCCTGACGGCGCGGAACGGAACCTACACGGTGATGCCGGGAGGCCTGACCCGGGTGTCCTGCTCGTCCGATTCCAAGGTCGTCACCATGCAGAAAGGAGGCGGCAGCAAGGATACCTGGGTCCTGGGCGACCATCCGGTCGGTACCTTCAGCCTTTTGCCACCACCACACCGTCCCCTCCGGCTCAGCCGAGCGGGCGGTGATCTTTCCAGCCGGCAAGCCGACAACTTCTACTGGCTGGGCCGCTACGTCGAGCGAGCCGAGAGCGTGGTCCGCCTGCTGCGCGGTATCCTCGTCCGTCTGACCGAGAAATCCGGCATGGCCGACGTGCCCGAGCTTCCTGTCCTGTTGCGGGTGCTCACCGCGCAGACCCGGACCTTTCCCGGGTTCTTCGATCAAACCCGGCCCGATTCTCTCGATCAGCCCGAGGACGAGCTGCTCTCGGTGATCTTCAATCGCGAGCGAAAGGGCAGCCTGGCCGCGACGCTGACCCTGCTCCAGCGAGTCGCGTCCAAGGTTCGCGACCGGATCTCGGCGGATATGTGGAGAGCCCTCAGCCACCTCATGGTCGATATGATGGCCGACCTTATCGCCATGGCGCAGCCATCGACCAACGGCACGGACGCGCCGGAACTCAACCACCTCGACGCCCGCGGAGTCTTGAGCGATGTCCTGGAACTGCTCGACGCGGGGATCAGCCGGCTGGCGGCCTTCAGCGGTCTGGTCGCCGAAAACCTGACCAGGGGCCAGTCGCTGACCTTCCTCAACATGGGCCGCAGGCTCGAGCGTTCGCTCCAGATGTCCAGCCTGCTGCGGTGCACGCTCGGCACCGAGACCCGCAATGAAGGCTCCCTGCTCGAGGCCCTGCTCGAAATCGCGGACAGCTCGATGACCTATCGCCGCCGCTATCTCAGCATGATCCAGGCTGCCCCGGTTCTGGACCTGCTGCTGGCCGATGAGACCAATCCGCGCTCGCTGGCCTACCAGCTTGCCGCGCTGGGCGAGTGCATCGATAGCCTGCCGCGTGATCCGGCGCTGCCCGGCCGCAGCACCGAGCAGCGCCTGGTTCTGGCCAACCTCACCGAGTTGCGGCTGGCCGATCTCGAAACCCTGGCCCGTGCCGAGCAATCCGGCTGCCGTACGGGGCTGGTGGCTCTTGTCTCCAGGCTCGAAGCTGACCTGCCGGTTCTTTCCGAAGTCATCGCCGCCAGTTATTTCAGCCACCTGCAGACCTCTCGACACCTGGGCAGCCAGGATCCCAAGTGACCTGGCCTTCGGCTCTCGCGGATTGTGACGAGAGCCAGCACGAGACGTACGATGCTGTATAAGGCGATCCACACAACGATTTATGACTATCGCGAGCCGGTCTCGCTCTGCCACAACGTGTTCCACCTCACCGCGCGGAGCGGGTCGTGGCAGACGCGGCGGTCGAGCGAGCTGCGGATCAGTCCGCCGCCGTCGGTGATGACCGAGCGGATCGATTTCTTCGGCAACACGGCAACCTTCGCCACGATCGAGGAACCGCACCGCGAACTCAGCGTGACCGCCGTCAACGTTGCCGAGATCGCGCCGGTCTCTGCTCCCATGGCCGAGTTGACACTCCCCTGGGAAGTCGTGCGCGAGGAGTTGCGTACCGAGGTAGGTGTCGATGTCCTGGCCGCCAGCCAGTTCGTCTTCGACTCGCCCTATGTTTCCACCGGTGATCGCTTCGCCGCCTACGCCGCGCCCTCGTTCCCACCGGGCCGCCCGATCCTGGCAGCAGTTCTGGACCTGACGGCACGGATCCACGCCGACTTCCGCTACGACCCGAGCGCGACGACGATCGCCACTCCGATCAAGGAGGTTCTCGAGCAGCGGCACGGCGTCTGCCAGGACTTCGCCCACCTCCAGATCGGCTGTCTGCGCTCGCTTGGCCTGGCCGCGCGGTACGTCAGCGGCTACCTCGTGAACACGCCCCCTCCCGGCCGCCCGCGCCACGTCGGCGCCGAGGCCTCTCATGCCTGGGTCTCGTTCTTTTGCCCCGGCTTTGGCTGGATCGACCTCGACCCGACGAACAACCAGGTCCCCTACGACCACCACATCGTCCTGGCCTGGGGCCGCGACTACGACGACGTCAGCCCCATCACAGGCGTCATCCTCGGCGGCGGCAAGCAAAGGGTGAAGGTGACCGTCGATATTGCACCCATCACGAGTGGCGAGACTCCGGCGCCGGCTGCGCCCCACGAGGAATCCGCGTTCTCAAGAGAATTCTCGACCCAAGGCAGCTACAAACATCTCGGGGCGGAAGACGAACGGATATAATGGAGCCTGGAGGAAACCGTGACCACACTGACTTCAGAATTGCGAGAAGCCGTCGAGCGGGCGGGCGATCAGCCTGTCGAGATCACAGATCCTCAAACGAACACGCATTACATCCTCTTGAGGGCAGACGTCTACAGGCGAATGCGCGAGATCCTGGAGGAGGAAGAGGACCGTCGCGAAAAAGATGCGTGGGTCAGTCTCGGCCGCAAGGCAAGATCAGACTGGGCGAAGGAAAACCCCTATTGATGATCAACCCCGGGGAAATCTACCTGGCCCATACCGACGCAGGTGTGCGTCCGGCCGTCGTTGTGTCGCGGGAGGAATTGAACCGGGGAAACTGGGTCGTCGCGGTTCTTATCACTTCCGCCAAGTTCTCTTTGCGCAGCACACTCCCCCACTGCGTCCCCTTTCGAGCTGGAGAGTTCGGGCTCGACATGGACTGCACTGCTCAGGCGGAGACGATCTCTTACATCGCGGTTGCCGATCTTGATCTGGACCAAGGCATCCTCGGAATCCTGGACGAGGAGCGGACGCGGGCCCTGATCAAAGCCATCGGCCACGTCATTGCCTCGGATTGCGAGCCTTCTTGATGTGAGATTCGTTCATTTCCAGCGGCTTCGGCTGGATCGACCTCGACCCGAGGTACAACCAGATCCCCTACGACCACCACATCGTTCTGGCGTGGGGCCGCGACTATTCGCCTTCACCGCAGGTTCCGCTCGTGCAGCAAAGCCTCGGCCCACCTGGCATCGTCGACTCCCAGCGGCGGATCTGGCTCCTCACGGTAGTCGATGTCGTCGCCGTAGCGGCCGGACTCGTAGCACTGGTCGATCAGGGATTGAAGGTCCAGCGCGACGTCGCGGTCGTCGCGACGGAGGGGAATGGGGATCGCGGGCAAGCGCTCGCGGAGGGGAATCCGGTAATACTCGATCTCGAACGGTTTCCAGCCCCGGCGGGCACACACGGCGTAGGCTGAGCGATGGCCCTCGGGGATGCGGTCGAACGGAACGGAGAGCACGCGCGTACCGGCTCGCAGAAGATCGATCTCGACCAGGCTGACGCTTCCCGCCCTCAGCTCCTCTTGCTTCTTGACGTACAAGTCCCGCCCGGGACCTGGAGTCTTGTTCGACGGGCTGAGCACCTCGATCACCGTCACAACCCGCCGGCCCGACTTGATGTCGATGATCTCGATGAACCCCTGCCGGACCGGCTCGGACTGATCCAGGTGGATCACCAGCGGCTCGGCCACCGCGACGCCGTTCCCCGTACCGATCCCCCGTTCTGGCGGCCGGGCGCGCTCGACGACCCGCACGTCCGGGACGATGTTCCGGCCTTGCCCCTCGGCTGGCTCGACGAAGACGCGCTCGTCCACTCGAGCGATCAGACCGCTGGGCAATTCTCTCTGTAGCGCCCCGCGTGCATAGGTGATGATCGTGTGATGAACATCGCCCCAGAACTGCTCGAGGTACGGGTCCATCCCGGGAAAAGGACTGCGCATGATCGGAGTCTCCGGCGGCTCAAATGATACTTTCAATAATTCTAACGTCGACACCGGATTGAAGCCATTCATCCTGTGGCCTGCAGATTATGGTACTGCCCCGGCCCCGAGTTGGGCTCGCGTCGACTCACGCGATTCCGCCCTTGCTACCGTGACGGTGGAGCACTTCCTTGACTGGATCCGCCCCCGATGCGGTTTCGAGGAGCATTGCCCCGGCCTCGAGCAGGGCTGCCGCGACGGCGGGATAGTTGCCCGTCCGCCGATGCCAGCCGTGCTCGGAGCCGTGTCGCCCAGCCGAGCGGCGTGGCGTCGAAGTCGTTCTCGGCCGGCTCCTCGCGTTGACGTCCGCACCGGCGAGTAGATCGCAGGCAGGGGAGGGAGTGGCGGTGTGGTGGTCGGGCCGCTTCTTCGTCTTGCGGACGCGGCGTGGGAGCAACAAAAAAGCCCCACTGGCGCGCCGGACGCGCCGCGGGGCCGCATTGGTGAGACCTCTCCGACCCTTCGCGAGCCGCGGTAAGTTCGCAGCTCAATTTTCCAACACCCGAATGCATGGGTCAAGAGGGTGATGGACTCGGGGGCAATTGCGAGTCATGCTGGTGGAAAAACCGACGATGTGAGACGATATTTATTTCCAGATTCGCGACTTCGATGCGGAGTGACAACCGTGACGACCGAAGAGAGCTCGTCCCTGCCGCAGGCCCCCGTCCTGTGTGATTTCTGCGGACGGAATAGCGCCGAGGCCGGTCCCATGATCGAGGGAAGGGCACTGGTTCCCATGGCCATGGGCCGGCCGATCTCGCACATCTGCGCCCATTGCGTCGGGATGTGTGAAAGCCTCTTCGAGCAGCATGAGCGGAAGAATTCGAGGCTCGAGAAACTGCCGACGCCCCGCGAGCTCGTGGCCCACCTCAACGAGTACATCATCGGCCAGGAGCGGGTGAAGAAGACGCTGGCCGTCGCGGTCGTCAATCACTACAAGCGCGTGCTCGGCGGCGAGATCACCGAACCCGCGCTCGAGGACGTCGAGGTTTCCAAGAGCAATGTTCTCTTGATCGGCCCGACCGGCTGCGGCAAGACGGCCCTGGCCCAGACCCTGGCCCGCCGGCTGCACGTTCCGTTCGCCATCGGCGACGCCACCACCTTGACCGAGGCCGGCTACGTGGGCGAGGACGTCGAGAACCTGATCCTCAAGCTCGTGATGGCGGCCGACTACAACATCCCCGCCGCCGAGAAGGGCATCATTTACATCGATGAACTCGACAAGATCGGCAAGACCAGCCAGAACGTCTCGATCACCCGCGACGTGTCGGGCGAGGGAGTGCAGCAGGCCTTGCTCAAGCTGCTCGAGGGAACGATCGCCAACGTGCCGCCGCAGGGGGGGCGAAAGCATCCGGAGCAGCAGTATCTCCAGGTCAACACCACCGACATCCTCTTCATCTGCGGCGGCACCTTCGTCGGCCTCGAGGAGATCGTCGGCAAGCGCCTGGGACGCAAGATGATCGGCTTCGGCCGCGGCGATGAGCGCGCTCATGACCGCGAGCTAGAGCGCAACGAGCTGGTGGCGCAGGTCACCCCCGAGGACCTCGAGCGGTACGGGATGATCCCCGAGCTGATCGGCCGGCTGCCCGTCATCGCCACGCTCAACCAACTCTCCGAGGAAGACCTGGCACAGATCCTGACCGAGCCCAAGGACGCCCTGACAAAGCAGTACGAGGTGCTCTTCCACTACGACGGCGCCAAGTTGAAATTCAACGACGGCGCGATCCGAGAAATTGCGAAACGAGCCAAGGCCCGAGGAACCGGAGCACGGGCGCTGCGGTCGATCATGGAAAGCCTGATGCTCGACATCATGTACGATCTTCCCGAGCGTCAGCCAGGCCAGACCTACACGATCACCGAACAGGTTGTCCGCGGCGAGACGCCGCTGTTCGGCCCGGAGGCAGCGTGACGCCGGAATAGCCCCTTTCCCGCGAAGGTCGGTTTCACTTCGTGGGGCACGACGACTTGCTATCATTCCGACAGCTTCGCTGTGGATCCTCTGGAGGCCCGCATGCCCGATGTCCTGGTTCGCGACCTCAGCGACAGAGCCTTGGAGCTGCTCAAGGATCAAGCCCGTTCCCGCGGCCGGTCCCTTCAAGCCGAGCTCAAGCATATTCTGGAGCAAGCGGCACAAGCTGGCGACGTGGCGGCCGCACTCGCCATCGCGGACCAGATCCGTCATGAGCTGACTGGGCGAACGCTGGGGGATAGCACCGAACTCGTTGCCGAGGACCGTGCCCGGTGACTGGAGCACTCGCTCTCTCAGGTGTTCAACCCCCTTCACCGAGTACGTTCATCATCGATACGAGCGTTGCGATCAAATGGTACCTCCCGGAAATCTACCAATCCGAAGCCCAGCGCTTTCTAAACCCTGGGTTCGATCGTCACGCTCCTGACCTCCTTCATGCGGAACTCGGGAGTGTTTTGCTCAAGAAGGTGCGTAGGCACGAGATCAAGGTCGAGGAATGCCGTTGGTACCTGGGCCGACTGTCCGCCGTCCCTTTGATTTCCCATGAGGCACTCCCGTTGCGGCAAGTCGCTATTGAAATCGGGCTGCAAATCGGCAGCTCGTTCTACGACGGTCTGTTCTTGGCCTTGGCTCTGCAACTCGGGGGGCGGTTGGTAACGGCTGACTTCAAGCTCTACCAAAAGATTCAAGGCAGCCCGTTTGACCCCTGGGCGTTTTGGATCGCCGATTCCCTCTGACCGGTCCGGGGTTGGCACTCATTGAAGAATACGATCATTCCCTTTGTGAGTTCGCTTGCCGGCCGGACCCCTTTGTAGTATTATATTACTACAAGCTGGGGAGCAAAGGATGGCGAAAAAGGATCGGTACGGACGAGTCAAGCGATCAGACGCTCTCGAGGACGCAATCGAGGCGTTGTACGAGGACAATCCCAGCCTCCGTGCCCTGCACAAGCGCGGCCAGATCGACCAGGAGGCCTACGAGAAGGTTAGGCGTTTACGCGACGCTGGTCCGACCGAACACCCTTTTACCGCGTTGATCGCCGCGCTGCGCGCCGAACGGGAACTGCAGGCATTGAGCCTGACGGATATCGCCGAGCGGACCGGGATGGATCGGGCGGCAGTTCACAAGCTCGAGATCGGGCTGAACAGGAATCCGACCTACACCACGTTAGACCGGTATGCCGATGCGTTGGGCGTACAGATCGCCTGGGTACTCCTGCCCAAGGGGCAGTCAATTTCGGCGCCCCGCCGCGGCCGGATCTGTCCGGTGTCTGACGAGGGCCGAGTTCACCTCACTGCCAGAAAAGCGACGCCGAAGGCAGCAACCAAAGGCCGATCCCGGAGTCGAAAAGCAGACAAGGGAACCGAGAGCTCCACCGACCCCGCCAGTGTATCTTGAGAAAACGCAAGCAGCGAGGGCATGGCCATGCACACGAACAGAAACCGATCATCGGCAACGGACAAGGCCTCATCGGGCACAAACGACGCTGACGGTATCGCACCTCGGAATCCCACAGAGAAGAGCGGTACCTCCGGCGAGAAAAAACGGCTCCCGCGGCCTGGTGTCGACAGGAATACCGGCCAAGCCATCCCCATCTCCGAGACCGAGTGGCAAGAGCGCGTGGCGGCCCTGGAACAGGACCTGATCGAGATCGATCAGCAGGATGATACTCCGGAGGGGGTTTACGAGCAGTTCATGCGGGATCTCGACGAGGAGCGGTCTTGGCAAGGAAGGCCCGCCGCCGCGCAGCCGGCCCACCAAAGCCAGCACTTCCCCAGTAAGACGCCGACAGTACGCCCGGGCCGGTAAACTTGCCTTGCGACCCCCTCCGCGCCTACACTTCTTCGACAGGGGGACGCGGATGTCGAGGAACCACGCCATGGTCGCAAGCACAATCGATTGGGACGAGCTGTGGACCGAGCCGGTCAGTGATAGCGGAGGCGAAACCCTCCAGGCCGTGGGCACAACCGTGGCCAACGATCAGGATGATCTGGCGCTCCTGGACGCCTATTCCCGGGCCGTCGTCGGCGCTGCCGAGCGGGTGGGGCCCTCGGTGGTTCACATCGAGGCGAGTTATTCGAAATCGGGACGGGGCCGATCCAGCCGGGGCAGCGGCTCCGGGTTCGTGTTCACCTCGAGCGGGTATATCCTGACCAACAGCCACGTGGTGCACGGAGCCGGCCAGCTCGACGTGACCTTGGCCGACGGCAATCAGCACCAGGCGGACCGGATCGGCGACGATCCCGAGACCGACCTCGCCGTGATTCGCGTGCACGCGAACGATCTCGTCCCGGCCGCGCTGGGCGACTCGAAGAAGGTGCGCGTCGGACAGCTCGCGCTGGCGATCGGCCATCCTTACGGCTTTCAGAGCTCGGTGACCGCCGGTGTTGTCAGCGCCCTGGGCCGATCGCTCCGCGCCGGGTCGGGCCGGCTCATCGACGACGTGCTCCAGACCGACGCGGCCCTGAACCCGGGCAACTCGGGTGGTCCGCTCGTCGATTCCTGCGGCAACGTTATCGGCGTCAACACGGCCATGATCCTGCCGGCCCAGGGGATCTGCTTCGCGATCGCGATCAACACGGCCAAGTTTGTCGCCGGCCGCTTGATCCGCGATGGCCGCGTGCGGCGTGCCCGCATTGGCATCGCCGTCCAGACCGTGCCCCTGCCCGCGGGACTCGGGGACCGGAAAGGTTCCGAGCGCCGCGGCGGCGTGCTGGTGGTCGGTCTCGATCCCGGCGGACCCGCGGAGCGGGCGGGACTGGAGGAGGGCGACCTGATCCTCGGCCTTGACGGGCACCCCGTCGGCGGCATCGACGACCTGCACCGGCTGCTCACCGAGGAGCGCGTGGGAATCAAGGTCCCGATGCGGATCCTCCGACGGCCCGAGATTTTGACGCTTCCGATCCTGCCGGCCGAGTCGGCTTCGCAGGAACCATGAGGTGTCTTGACGGAGGGGGGCGCTTTCCTCCCTCCATCACTTCGTAGCGGCAGGGGGTCGATAGCCGGGATTGGGGTTCTAGTAGCAACGGAGCAGAAAAAACGCTAAGCCGTCCAGTTTGCTGGACAGCCCGCGGATGGGCCGTTCTTACCATTTCCGCTCGAACTCGTCGTGGATGTGAACGTCAGTGAAGTTGAGGTAGATGGCCGTCCTCTGGAGGCTGTCGTGGCCCAGGATCTTCTGCACCGGCGGCAGGCTGATCCCCTTCTGCAAGGCCATCGTGGAGAATGTGTGCCGCAGCACGTGCGGGCTCACGTCCTTGATGATCTCCGCGCGGTTGGCTACCGCCTTGACGATGTCCTGGGCGCGCCGCGTCTTGACAGGGAACGCCTTCTCCAGCGCGAAGTGGTGCTCCAGGAGCGCCCGCACTCGGCTGAACAAAGGTCCAGACGACGAGTCGTTCGGTGGGCGTCTCGCAGGCTCTGGACAGACGATCAGACTCTTCGGCGGTGAGCGGTTCTCTCACGTATCGATACGGCATCTCTCACCCTCGAAATCGTGCGTCCTTGGGGATGGAACACGCCGCCACTGCGCTTTCCAATTGCCAGGCTACCCGCACCGTTTGGGGCGCGGAAGGGGCTCTCGCCCGAGAAAACAAGGGAGATCGCCTCTCCGATCCGTTTCAGGGGTTGGGAGTCTGAGTGCGTGATCCGTGGCGGAAGACGCACACCGAAGTCTGAACGCCGGATGGGGATGGTGGGCCGCGAGGGACCGGCCCTGGCAACCGGCGGGGCCGAGAGCAGCCAAGATGATGAAATGTGTTGCGTAAACGCTCCATCAGTTGGCAACATTTCTAGTTTTTTAATTTTACATTGGCTTTTCGTAAATCATCGTGCTCAAACTGTTGTTCTGCGGGAGGCGGCGCTGGACCACGACCCATCTCCCATCCCGTGGCTCGGTCAACGGAGGGTCGAGTTCACCGACCGCTGACCCTGACAGCCGTCCGAGGATTGATTATTTTCCCGGCCGCGGAAATCGGCGTTGAATGGTCGTCCGACTGAGGCGAAGATACCTCGGTCGCGCCGGTCCAGCGGTCATCTCCACGACGGTCCGGACTTTCTCATCAGTCTCCAAATGACGCAGCGAGACACTTCCTTATGTTTCGAAAACTGAGCTACACCTGGGAGCTGATGGGCGCGTCGTGGGGTGTCCTCAAACAGGACAAGGAACTGTTGCTCTTCCCGCTGCTCTCGGATGTCTGCTGCCTGCTGGTCATGGCGTCATTCGCGTTTCCGGTCTGGTACACGGGGAATTGGCAGCCGCCCCGGGGCGACGCTTCCTGGTCGCAAAAGTTGTCGGCCTCGTTGCTCAAGAAAACCTGGGGCGAGCAGCTCGTCGGCAACTTCGGATTCGGATTCGTGTTCTTCCTGCTGGCGATCCCGGCGTACCTCGCCATCGCCCTGGCGGTGCACGCCTGCCGCGAGTTGAAGTCGATGCCGCTGGCGGCGGTCGCCAGTGCCGCCGTCGGGGTGCTTTACCTGATCCTGCTCGCGCTGATCCAGTCTGCGCTGCAGTCGATCTTCCAGGCGGCCTTGTACCTGCACGCCGGGAGCAAGCTCGATAAGTCCCACTATCCCGACCTTCTGCTCTCCGACGCCCTGGACTATCGAAGGCGTTGAGCAGCGACGGACGGAATGGAGACCGGAGGAGCATCCGTTCCGCTCGACCTTCGGGAATAACCGCGGGCGTGAGGCAGGAGAGCGCCATGGGGAAGTACGACGGCCGGAGCCGGGACCAGAAACAGGATACCGCCCAGATCGCTGTAAAATTATCCTATCCTTTAAGGGCTTCTGGGTGGTTTTGCATGCACTGAAGGTCGTTTTCTCGGATTGTCCATTCTGATCGAGCGACTGGGAATGCACCTCGGTTTAATGAGACCGCGAAAGAGGGCCACGATGACCACAAAGAGCACACCGTCGGCGGGCAATGCCGCTCGATCAAGAACCGCTCCAATCGACGACAACTTGCGTGTCGGTCTGGCCAAGCTCCGGCATGCCTACTCATGCGCTCAGGATGCCGGCTCGGACCTGTGGGACTTTGCCCTGGAGATCGACACGTTGTACGAGACCGGGCTGACGATCAGCGATCTCCGCTGGTTGGTCGCCAAACGGTTCGCCGACCACGGCCAGGAATCGTCCGTTTACGGTGGTCCGCATCGCTCCTTCCGCCCAGGCGCTGGCTACTTCTTCGAGCCTACGACCTGTGTGGTCCTCACATCCAGCGGTGCCGCATTCGCCGACCATTACTTGAAAACATTGGCCGCATCACCGCAACCCACTCTGCCCATCGAGACCGCGTCCCTCGCAGGCGGCCAGACCGCGGAACTCGAAAACGAGCCCCCGGCGGCCCATCACCTGAACGGATCAACAACGGCCGCATGCAAACCGTGCTGGAATTCGATGCGGCGCGAGTTATGTCTAAACGACATGGTCGTCAAGCGTTTCCGGGTGCCGGCGCAAATTCAGCAATTGATCCTCGGTGCGTTTGAAGAAGAAGGCTGGCCCGGGCACATCGACGACCCGCTGCCGGGCAGTGGCGACATCGACCCCCATACGCGGCTGCACGACGCCATCCATCGGCTCAACGGCCACCAGACCCATCGCTTGCTTCGCTTCAGGGGCAACGGCAACGGAACCGGCGTCGCCTGGGAGCTTCGCCGGCCGGTCGCGTTGCGCCGGACGAGCATCTCGGGAACCGCGCACAAGTAAGTTCTCAATGTCATGCCAGACTGAGGCGTGTCCCCCGAGGCGCGTGGTTTTCTTGAAGTAGAACCCGCGAGCGACCAAAGGGCCTGTCTCCGTGCCGCTGTCGGCTGGAAATCTCGCAGGAACGTCGCGCTGCGGTGCCCGTCCCCCTTGGTCGCGGACCGACGCCAAGTCGGCGCGAAACACGCACGGGAACAATCGACACCTGATCGACACTTGATACTGATGTGGCTTTCGCCGAGAATGCCAGGTGAAAGGCTTGTTCCCCGCTGGGTACGCAGCTCTTCGGGCGCTGTGAACGCCTCTGGTTATGGCGCACGGTTCCCGTCACTGAGTGGCTGTTTGACGTGATTCTTCCCGGGCGGCAGGGGAACTGCAACAGTTGCAGCCTTCTATTCGAGCGACGGTGTATACCAAACACGGTTATTTCTAACCGGTATATGGAGGCCCTGATGACTCTTAACAACAGCCACGAGGTCGATGATTCCGGGGAACAGGCAGCACCATTGATCGACGCCAACCTTCGCGCCGGGCTGGCCCTGCTGCGGCAAGCCCACCTGTACGCGCTGGATGCCGGCGCGGACCTGTGGGACTTTGCCCTGGAACACGACCACCTGTACGAGACCGGGCTGACGATCAGCGATCTCCGCTGGCTGGTTGCCAAGAAATTTGCCGGGCACGGCCAGGAAATTTCCTTCTACGGTGACCCGCATCGCTCGTTTCGACTCAGCGACGGCCTCAACTTCGTCCCGACGACCTGTTTCGTCCTCACGCCGAAAGGCGTCGAGTTCGCAGGCAAAGCCTTGAAAGAACCGACCGCCCCGGGGTTGAGCGAATCGCGGCGCTCCAATCCGTATCTCATGTCGCACCCGCCTGCCTGTAACCGCCCGTCGGCCGCGGGGCCAAGAAACCGAAGGACTCGCAGGTCTGGACGGGAAATCGCACGGCAAGCGTTGGGTCGGTCTCGCCAATCGACACCAGATCGACACCAACGCGCCACTTTCCTCTTGCACCAGATCGCATCATGATGCGGAGGCAGGCCGAAAGATTTCCGGATCTTCCGGGGATAAGTGCTAATGCCGGGGAAAACGGCCCTCGCCCAGTAAGAAGGCCCACAAATCCCGGGATGCTCGCACCAAAAAACGGAAGAGCCAGATTTCCGGCGTCGTCGGAATCAATCACTGTGACACCACCCTTTAGGAGACTCTCATGAACGTTCGAACCCTCAGTCAACATGTGCAGATCCTGTCGCTGACCATCGTCGCGGTTGCGGGCATCACATCTGTCCCCTCCGCGGCGTATGCCCAGGTCTACCGAGACTTCAAGGGGAATCCCGGGCAAAACAGTGAGGCCAAGTCGGATATTGGTCTGCAGCCCAAAGAGACGGTAAAAATCAATGGCAATTCGGACCTGAGCACGTGCATCCAAGCCAATGACGGGGGGTGTGTCTACGGTATTACCCTCACGGGCTCGCCGGGGTTTTACGACTATGTCCTGAACGTCGATGCGCAGGGCCCAAGCGGGGCGTTCTCGGGCCAGATGTACCTGAGCTTCACGGATGAAAGCGGTGATACGTACTGCCTGGCGATCTACAGCTCTACGCGATCCGTGCATACGGTCAGATACAAAAGCAAAAAGCCTGCAATCATCAAGATCAAGTGGAGCAACACGGGGAATAAAATCACCAGTTGTCCATGATCTCGGGTCCACATTCACACTGTTACCGCTCGTCGCTGCGCGGACTCCGGTTGAAGTAACCGGGGCCACCCACGGCCTGCGATCGGCCTCTGGGACAAGCGTTGTCCCCAGTTTAACCAACGCGACGGTAGTCCAGCAGTGCTGGACGCACACCAAGGAGATGCAGATGCGTTACATCATGGCGATCGCGGCGGCGGTTCTGAGTGTTGTCTTCGCTGCTCCGGCGCGGGCCCAGTCGGCTCCAGATTTCTCTGGGGCGAAGTCGTCGACGACCAAGCCCCGGCCGGTGTGGATTGTGGCCCATATGTGCAACTCGCCCAGGTACATCCTGGACGCGTTGGCGAACGGGGCAAACGGGGTGGAATGCGACATCGAGTGCCAGCAGGCCGGCGTCGGATTCACGTTCGAGGTGCATCATGGGTTCGCCGGACCGGGCTACGACCCGGCGAAGGCCAACGCCAGGACCCCGCTCGACGTCTACCTCAAGGCCGTCCACGACCAAAGCCAGGCGCACCCGGGGTACGTTTTCCAGTACTTCGACTGCAAGATCCCCAATGGTCTGAGCGACGACGTGCTCGCCCGCATGGGGGCCGAGCTCGTCAAGCAGATCCGTGCGCACCTCTACGACACCGCGCCGGCGTCGCAGGTGTACAGCTTGGTCAACTGCACCGACCTCAATAAGGTCGCGTTCCTCGGGTTCGCGAAGGACCTGGGCAATGACTACGCGTCGCGGCACCTGGGTGTCACTGTCGACCAGAAAGGCGAACCGGGCGAGGTCCACACCGCGTTCGCGAGGATGGGGATCGCGAAGTCGGGGTGGTACAGCCACGGCACCAACATCATACTCCCCTTGCTGTTCGAGGACACGATGAGGCTGGCCGTCGAAATGCGGCAAGCCGGACAATTCAACAAGGTCTGCGAGTGGACAGTGAACAAGTCCGACTCGATCGAGACGCTGATGACCATCGGGATCGATGCCGTACTGTGCGACACGTCCTACTCTGGCACGAACGGCGTCAAGAACTTCCTCGACTACGTCCACAAGAGCAAGCTGGTCCGTCTGGCCACGAAGGACGACGATCCATTCGGCGCCGCACGCTAATCGGCACCGCGACGGCGCCAGCCGTCGGACCTGTTCACGTGTCGTACGACTCCACGGTCGGTCATGGAACGCCGGGGGGCTGCGACCGTCGTTTCCGTCGCTGGCTGGGGGCGGGAGTTAGCGGTGTTTTGCGAGGCGTCGCCTGAATCTCGCTTTGCTCCAACCCCCCGGGCGACCATCAACCGCTCCGTGCCGAGGGCGGCTTGGGCGTGAGTCGCATCGGACCAGTTATGTGGTCGACCACATAACTGGTCTTATACACTTAGTTTACTTATGCTCGTCTCAGCAATCGAGACCGACGGAAACCGCTGGTTTTCCAGGGGGGGTTGCCCCTATTCCAGTTTTCTGTTCCGAGACTACTCGGAGGCCTTTATTCCGTCGCCCTCCAATCCCTTTCCCCAGGAGCCCGATCCGATGAGACTCGCCCACCGCCTACTGATTGTGACGCTGACCGTCGCCCTGTGCACCACCGCTGCGGGTCTGGTCCGCCAGGCGATTGCCTGGGACAGCAAAAAGGGGAACCCGACCCACCCGACCCACAGTTATCTGACCGAATGGGCCGTCGACCAGCTCAAGGCCGCGTTCCCCGAGGTCCAGGCCTTCCGCGCCCAACTCATCGACGGGGCCAACCAAGAGCTGCACGAGCTCAAGACCTCAGGCTCGCTCTACGGGGTCGACCTGGAGGCCAAGCGTGAACAGCACAAGGGGAGCAACGAGGGGTGCGACGACATCCAGGGATGGTGGGATGACGCTGGGAACGCCTACCGCGCGGGGGACAAGAAAAAGGCCTACTTCTTGCTTGGCATCATGCTCCACATGGTGGAGGATATGGGGGTCCCCGCGCACGCGAACCATGTGCATCACCAGGGCAACGCGACCGAGTTCGACAACTTTGAGTTCATGGCTCTGTCGAACTGGAAGCCGAAGTTTGACGACATCAACCGGACCGACCCGGGATTCGCCGAGCCGTGGAAGTACTACGCAGAAAGCCAGAACTGGACGCACGCCGACGCCCCCGACTATAACAACCCGAACAAGTTCTCCAAGACTTGGGCGTTCGCCAGTGCGAAAGAACGAGCGCTGCTCAGCAACCGGCAGGGGCGGACCTGCAACGTCGCCATGTGGGCCCTGAGGGCCGGAGCCAAAGCCTTCGCCAGCCACTAATCCTCGCCACTTGGGGCGGCGGGCGGGCGCCACGGCGCCCGCAGTCCCCCCTGGAATGGGGAACGCGCCCAGGTCAGAATGACGCCTTCGGCAGCGTCAGGGGCGCCGGGTTCGCATAAGGGGCCAGGGGGTTCGGTTGGGGGCTCCAATTCTGACGTCGCCTGCCTCCGCTTCTCCGGCATGTTGTGGTCCCCCGTGTCATTCGACCGTAGGTGAGCCGGATGACCCAGGTTCTGGACCCGACAACCTCCTATCTGAAATAGGGATACGATAAACAGTCACTCACACACCCTTTCTGAGCAGACCACGCAGTCGGGTGGCGTCGGCCGAGACGTCCCGATGAGAGAGCCCAGAACCGGCTCGTTCAGCCCCGCTCGGACGGCGGGAGATCCAGGAAGGCCCGCAGCATCGCCCGTTCTTCGCGCAGGGTTAACCGTAAGCACGTGCGGGTGCACGACCGGGATTGTAATTCTTC
>JBAUOX010000167.1:0-7256 GCA_049579985.1 Isosphaeraceae bacterium
GAGGATTGCCGGAGTCATCTTCGACATGGATGGCGTACTCGTCGAGTCCGAGCCATTCATTGCCGAGGCGGCCGTGCGGATGTTCGCGGAGAAAGGGGTCGCCGTCCGGCCCGAAGACTTCCGCCCGTTCATCGGCATGGGCGAGGATCGGTTCCTGGGCGGGGTCGCCGAGGCACGGGGCATGGTCCTGGACTTGCCTCGCGACAAGGTTCGAACTTATGAAATCTATCTCGAGCTGATCCGGGGCCGGCTCGAACCACTTCCCGGGGTGGCGGAATTCATTGGCCGTTGCCGTTCCCTGGGCTTGAGGTTAGCGGTGGCCTCGAGCGCTGATCGCATGAAGGTCGAGGGCAACCTCCGTCAGCTCGGGCTCCCATCCGGAACCTTCGACGCCGTGGTGGTCGGTGAGGACGTCGTCCGCAAGAAGCCGGCCCCCGACATCTTCGAGAAAGCCGCCCGACGACTTGGCCTGGAGCCGTCGTCCTGCCTGGTGATCGAGGACGCCGTTGCGGGGGTGGCCGCCGCCAAGGCCGCGGGCTCGCGCTGTTTGGGGCTGACCACGTCGTTCACGGCCGAACAGCTAAAGGAAGCCGGAGCCGACTGGACAGCTCCGGACCTGGCGACGGCTACGAAAGTGGTACTCGATTGGTGACGACAGGCCAACACGATCATCTCCTGTTATCCCGCCTCGTCCGGACCCGCGATCGATTGGGTGCTTCTCGTTCGCGAATTTGTTTCTGTCCCACAAAGTTGGATAGAATGCTGAAGACCTTCATCGAGTCGGGCGAGTTCTCCGCATGGGTGAAGTCGTACCTGCCCGACGACGACCTTGCCGCCATGCAGCGCGAGTTGCTAGCCGAGCCCGAGATTGGGGACGTCATTCCCGGCTGCGGCGGCCTGCGGAAGTTGCGTGTCGCCGACCCGAAGCGAGGCAAGGGGAAGCGAGGTGGGGCCCGGGTGGTCTATCTGCATATCGCCGCGGCGGACCAGATCTACCTCATCACCGTCTACGGCAAAGACCAGAAGGACGATCTCTCGGCTGATGACAAGAGGCTCTACCGCCAGCTCGTCCAGATGTTGAAGGATCAGGCCCGACGACCCGAGGGAGAGTGAGGACATCGTGAAAGAGACATCGAAGCGACTGCCCGTCGCCGACCAGATCCGGAAAGGTCTGGAGGAGGCGGTCCGCCACGCCAAGGGCGAGATCACCCTCAAGGCTACAACGCTCGAATTCCCTGACCGACCGCCCGAGGTTCGGGCCGAGGACGTCACCCGCATCCGGCTCAACAACCAGATGTCCCAGAGCGTGTTTGCACGGCTCTTGAATGTCTCCCCGAAGACCGTGCAAAGCTGGGAGCACGGCACCCGCAGGCCGTCCCAGGCGGCGCTCCGGTTGATCCAGGTGTTTCAACAGAACCCGCACGGCGTCTTCTCCGTCGTCGGCATGTCCCCGCCGC
This sequence comes from Isosphaeraceae bacterium, assembly GCA_049579985.1. Lineage (GTDB taxonomy): Bacteria > Planctomycetota > Planctomycetia > Isosphaerales > Isosphaeraceae > Aquisphaera. The sequence continues at coordinate 1,458 of JBAUOX010000167.1, forward strand.
AGGAAAGCCCCTCGACGAAGCGGAAAAACACGGCCTTGGCAAAGAGCGGACGGCGTTCCCGGCCAGGAGCGTCCAAGAAGCCGGCCGTGTAGGTTACGGCAGATCCGCGGACACGATCGGATCCAGGCACGGGAAGACCGCGGGGACGCGGGAAGCGGGACGGGTAAGCTGGGCGATTCTCGCTGGACGTAGGCTAGAGAAAACGAGTCCGGACCCCTTTCTGCGTGCGCCCGTGAGCCATCGAGCTCGCGACTTCCGGGGACAGGGTGATAAGATACCTGCTGAACCAAGAGGTAGAACCATGGCGACTCAGACCCTGACGCTCCATCTGCCTGATCGTCTCTACGCTCGACTCCAACAACGCGCCCAGCAGTCCAATCGAACGCTGGAAGCTGAACTTCTGGAAGTCCTGAGCACAGCGGTTCCGGCTGATGAGAGCCTCCCCCATCCGCTTGCTGAAGAAGTGGCGCGTTTGGATGATATGGATGACGCGGCGTTATGGCAAGCGGCGCGGAGCAGGCTGTCTGCGGAGGCGTCGGCTCAGCTCGAGGTCTTGCACATCAAGCGCCAGAGAAAAGGTCTGTCCGAGACCGAGGCCCGCACGCTCGCGGAACTTGTTCGGCAATATGAGCGGTCGATGCTCATTCGCGCACGTGCAGCAGCGATCTTGAAGCTGCGGGGTCAATGACCTTTCGGGTCTGGCCGCCACGTCATGAGCCGGTCTCGCATCCCGAAGGCGCTTCGCGCCAAGGTCGCCGCCCAGGCACGATACCGCTGTGGGTACTGCCTGACGGCGGAGTCCATCGTCGGCATGTCCATGGAGTTGGATCACTTCATCCCGGAGGCGCTCGGAGGCCTGACTGAAGAGGACAATCTCTGGCTTGCCTGTTCGCTCTGCAACGATTCCAAGGGCTGCCGGATTGCGGCCGAAGACCCGACTACCGGAGTGGTCGTCCGGTTATTCAATCCGCGTCACCAAGATTGGCACGAACACTTTTCCTGGTCCGAGGGTGGAAGCATGATCACTGGTGGAACTCCGGTCGGTCGTGCCACCATGGTCGCGCTGCATCTCAACCGCCCCACCCTGGTACTGGCCAGGCGAGCCTGGGTCGCCGTGGGCTGGCATCCACCCAAGGACTGACAGTCATCGCCCGCCCCCTCGGCACCTTTGAACCTACCGTCCGGCCACGTGGAGCGTGGAGTGTGGGGCGTGGGGCGTGGCGGCGATCAGCGACAATTCATGGGCCGCGCGAAGCCGACTTCCTGGTCGCCGCGGGGAAGCAGCGTGTCCCTTGAGGGCAGGATGATGATACGATCATGGCGGGCGCGGTGAGTGCTCGCCGCGACCCGCGGGGTTAGCGCTCGCGGCCCGCGCTCGATCCGCCGTCTGCTCAGGAAGTCAGGAGCCGCTTATGCCCGTGCTCGAGCGCGAAGAATACATCGAGCAGGCATATTTCTTTCACAGCTTCCGCGTCCGCCTCGTGGACGGGCTGCCAGCGCAAGAAATCCTGGCCCAGATCAGCGAGGAGCTGCTCTCGACCACCAAGCTTCCCCTGGCCATCTCGTTCCTGTATGCCGAGATCAAGGGATCCGGCCTGATGGCGCCGGCGATGGCGCGGATCGGCCATTACTTCTCGGCCTTTCAGACCCATGTGATCAGCCAGGCCGAGATCGCCATGAGCCGCTTCTCCATGGAACAGGCCCTGCTGATCCTGGAGCGTGAGGCCAAGTACAAGTCCGAGAATCCCTCGCTCGCCGGCCTGTTCATTTTCCAGTTCGAGTCTCTGTCGCGAAACCGGCTGGGCTACACCCGGGGACTGGCCGCCATGTCCGCGGACCCGTTCTATACCGAAGACTGGCACGATTACATCCTCATGCTTCAGACCCGGCTGGGCGACGTCGATTTCGCCGACCTGATCTTCGTACGATCCTCTTACTTCGTTCGGGAACGCCGGAAGACCAACCCCGAGTTCGAGCCCAAGTATCCGACCCTTTTCGGCGAGCGGGAAGGCAAGATCGCCCGGGCCAACCGCGGCCGCGACCCGATGTATCTGTTCTCGGCACTGCAGCGCCAGCTTGGCTATCCCGAGGTCCCGCGACTCCGCCGCCCCGACGAGCTCGAAGCCCGCGTCCTCCTGCTCGAGCAGAAGATCGCCCAGCTTGAGAACCGCATCAAGCTCGCCGAGAGCGAGCTCAACCAGGACGTCGATTTGTCTCAGGTCATTGTCAAGCCCGAAGACACCGCGGGCGTGCCGTCGGGGTGGGGGAAAAAGGGCGGGGAATAGTGACCAGCGGGTAGGGTGCGTCGAGACCTCGACGCACCGCAATAGCTGGCCACTGCGGGGCGAAGCCGCCCCGCTATGACGACAAGGCCCGGACCGTGGCCTTTCAGCCTCAAGGCGATCCAAAGAACGTGATCTGGTACCGGCCGCGACGACCGTGATTCCCATCGTGATGAGTCTTTTGTGAAGATTCCGGAGAGTCGGGTAGAGATGGTGGTCATGCCATTCCGCGCGAGTTATCCTGGGCAAGACCGACGGCGGAGCTGGCTCGCGTGGCCGAGGAGAGCACCGCTGATTCCCATAAATCCACAGGTTTCCGAGGTTCATCGGATGATACGCGATCTGCTCGGCTGGCTCGTTGTGGCAAAGGCGCTCGTGTTTCCGCAGGACTTCGGTCCTGTTTCACTCGGCGTGTCAGCCAGGGCGCAGAGCGCTCCCGAGATCAGGACCAGGCCGCAGACCACCTGGCCCGGACTGACGCACGCGGGGACCGTTCTTCTCCCCAACGGCTGGTCGCTCGAGCCGGCCGGCCGGCAGACGCGGCTGGGAGACTTCCCGGTGCAGGTGGCCGTGCATCCGAGCGAGCCGGTACTGGCGATCCTGCACGCCGGGTACGGCGAGCATGAGGTAGTGACGGCGAGCGCCGAGACCGGCAAGATCATTGGCCGGGTCGCCCTCCCAGAGACCTTCGCCGGCCTGGTCTGGTCGGCCGACGGCAAGCAGCTCTTTGTCGGCGGCGGCTTCGACGACCGCATCTATCGCTTCGACCACGCCGGGGGCCTGCTCTCGAACAAGACGAGGTTCCCTCACCCCGATCCCGAGAAAAGCCTCAAGGTTCCCGGCGGATTGGCCCTCTCGGCCGATGGCAAGACCCTGTGGGTCGCCAACGTATACGGCCACTCGCTTGGCCGGCTCGACACGACCGCGGGCTCGATCCGCGACCTGATCCCGCTGGCGGCCGATTCCTACCCGTACGGACTGGCCTGGGACGAGCCTCGCAAACGTTTGTACGTCAGCCTCTGGAACCACGCGTCTGTTGCGGTGATCGACACCGAGACGCTCAAGGTTGCCGGCTCGCTGCCGACTCAGGAGCATCCCAACGAGCTGCTTCTTGCCCGCGGCGGTAAGGTGCTGTATGTGGCCAACGCCAACCGCAATTCGGTGAGCGTCATAGACACCGTGGCCGCAAAGGCCATCGAGACAATTGGCACGGCAATCGACCCGGGCGCTCCCGCGGGCTGCACCCCCAGCGCACTGGCGCTCTCGGCCGACGAATCGATCCTGCTGGTCGCCAATGCCAACACCAACAACCTCGCCGTGGTCAACGTCAAGGAACCCGGGGCCAGCACGCCGCTCGGTTTCATTCCCACCGGCTGGTATCCCACCTCGGTGCGGTTCGCCCGTAACGGCAAGGCGATCTACGTGGCCAATGGCAAGGGCCAGGGCTCGCGGGCCAATCGCGATGGGCCCAACCCCGTGGACCCGGCGGGGGAAGGCCGGTCGATTCGCGAGTATATCGCGGGGCTCTTCCAGGGAACTCTGTCGGTCATTCCCATGCCCGACCCGACCCAGATGGCGTCGTACTCCCGGACGGTCTACGAGTGCAGCCCGCTTCGCCGTGGCGACCCGACGGCCGTGCGGGGCGAGCAGATGCCTCCCGGACACCCCATCCCCGGACGGGTTGGCGATCCCTCGCCGATCAAGTATGTCGTCTACATCATCAAGGAGAATCGGACCTACGACCAGGTCTTCGGCGACCTGCCCGAAGGCAAGGGCGACCCCCATCTTTGCCTCTTCCCCGAGGCCATCACTCCCAATCACCATGCCCTGGTACGGGAGTTCGTGCTCCTCGACAATTTCTACGCGGACGGCGAGGTCAGCGCCGATGGACACGAATGGACGATGGGCGCTTATGCCACCGACTTCGTCGAGCGCACCTGGCCCTTGTTATACAGGGGCAATCGGCGAGTCCCTTATCCCGCGGAGGGCGAATTCGCTCTGGCCAGGCCGGCGGCGGGCTACCTCTGGGACCGCGCGGCCGAAAAGGGAGTCAGCTTTCGCAGCTACGGCGAGTTCGTCAAGAACGGCAAGACTCCGGATGAGCCGGGAACAACCTCCGTCCCGGCCTTGCAGGGCCACTTCGATCCGCTCTTCCGCACATTCGATATGGACTATCCCGACGTCAAGCGCGCCGAGCGGATTCTCCACGAGCTGGCCGGGTTCGAGAAGGCCGGCGCGATGCCCCGGCTGGTCGTCCTCCGGCTGCCCAGCGATCATACGGCCGGAACGAAGCCCGGCTCGCCGACCGTCCTGGCGTCGCTGGGCGATAACGACCTGGCCCTGGGACAGGTTGTCGAGGGGTTGAGCAAGAGCCGGTTCTGGAGAGAGATGGCCATCTTCGTGGTCGAGGACGACGCGCAGAACGGTTCGGATCATGTGGACGCTCACCGTACCGTGGCCCTCGCCATCAGCCCTTACGTCAAACGGCACGCGGTCGATTCATCGATGTACAGTACCTCGTCAATGCTCAGGACCATGGAGCTCATCCTGGGGCTGGAACCGATGAGCCAGTTCGACGCCTCGGCCCGGCCGATGTATGGCTCATTCACGCCCCAGGCCGACTTCCTGCCCTATGTCCACCGCCCGGCCCGCGTGGACATCAACGCCAAGAACGCGGCGCGTGCCCCCATGGCCGAGCTCTCTCAGCGGCTCAACCTCGAGATCGAAGACCGCGCCGATGATCTGCTCTTCAACGAGATCATCTGGAAGGCCGTTCGCGGCGTCGAGTCGCCCATGCCCCCGCCAGTCCGCGCTGCGTTTGTGATGCCGAGGTGATTCGCAGTTGCCTGGAGGTTGCTGGGGGCCTCTTGATCTCGGGCGGGTAGGGACGTCCCATCCGTTCTTGTGTATAATAGAGAAAATACGAGAGGAACTTGTACAAGAACAGTCCGAGGTTTCCTGTTGCACTGCCCAGAGGTTTGGACACGATCACGATGCTCGACGTTGAAGCGGAATACGATCGGTACTGGCGTGAAGTCGGCGGAATGGCGAGAGTTCAACGAACCGCGTCCTTGTACGAGACCTTTCGACAAATGCTCGAATTTCAGGTTAGGAAAAACAATCCCGACCTGACCGATCGCGAAGTCACGATCCAAGCGGCCCGGCGAATGTATCTTTCCAACGAGGCCACACAGAGGCTGCTCGATCAAATGGAGAACGCCTCGTGTACGATGAGCACTTCCAATCATGCATCGAACGTATCTGCTCGGTCCTCGATGGATTAGGACTTTGTTACCACTTTACTGGAGGCCATCTCCGAAAACAGGCCCTGAAACTTGGGTTGGCCAAAGAGCTTGACCAGATCGAGGAAGCCGTTTCGTCGGGACGTCACCCTGAGGATCCGGACATCTCTTGAGACGAGAATCAGTCGCGATGGGCCAGCCCTTCCATCAAACCGCCGTTCTCCTCATCGCGCACGGCAGCCGGCACCAGCCGGCCAATGACGACCTGCACGCGA
>JBAUOX010000168.1:0-3369 GCA_049579985.1 Isosphaeraceae bacterium
GACTGGAAGGACGCCAATCACATGAACTTCCGGATCGTCGGCGACGGGCCCGAGGCCCCGGGACTATCCTTCTCGAAATGAGGCGACCGCATCGAGACCAAGAATCGCTAACAAATTGACAACATGGAAGGGCGAGGCTACCGCCGAGCCGCATTACCGCCAGGCTCGGCGGGACCTCGCCATCCACCCTGGCCCCCGACCGCCTTGGCGCTGGCAGTCGTCGGGTCCTCTCGCGAGAGACCCGGCCACCCGGATCGGGTGAGGTTACGTTGTCCCAAGAGCTTCGCACCGTCGGATTACTCCGGCCGCACGTCTTGGTAGGGTACCAGTGGTCGCACACTGGGTTATGTCCTGGTTGTCGGCCAGTCATAATAGCTACATCCACAGCTTCGTGTCGCACCCCCTCTATTTCAGTATGTCACCGAACCAGGCGATTCCTGCGGAGAAATCAATCCGTTTCTCCCCACCCGCCGCCGCTCAACCGTTGACCATTCTCTCGTGCTCAGAGGCGCTCAAGGCCACCCGCTCCAGGCGTGCCTGCCGGATGGACATCCGGCGCAATGACCGTCCTTGTATGTTCGATTCGCCCAAGCAGTTACGTATGGTGTCCCTGGAACTCCCGTGTCCCCGGAACTCCCGGACGGTTGCACCTTGGCGGGCCGTGTGCTGATATAGTTGGTGTGGTGAGAAAGCGGCGGTGACCGAGGGCGGCTATCCGATGAATCCCGAGCAGTCTGGTCGAGCCGGCAGGGCGTGGCCGATGGTGCTGATCGTGGTGATTCTCGCCTTGACCACGTGCTGCGTCGCGATCATGAGCAGGCGGTCAGCCGAAGCGGGAGTCGAAACCTCTGCGGATGCGGACTGGCTTATGGTCTTGTTGCAGCACCTGGCTTTCTTCGTCATGGTGGGCCTGTTCGCATGGCACCAGCGGCGCGTGCTGGTGTTCCTGATCAAGCTCGCAGGTTGCAACTGGGTCATTGGTGCCGAGATCATGCTCTTGCTGGCAATCGTCTACGGAGCGTTTGGCGGCTTTGGCGTGCCCGAGCTGTTCTGGAATGATTCAACGATTACCGTGGGCGTCGCGGGCTTCAGCGCGATGCTGTTTCTCGAGCTGGCGTGGTTCGCCATTTACCTGGCCGACTATTCGCGGCCGACCCGAAGCCTGCACCGGCGACTGGAATGGAACCAGGTAGAACCTTTCGTGGTGGATTCCGGGCTTCCCCGGCTCTTGAGAATGCCGACCCAGAACGTCTCTCCCCTCTGGCAGTTGGGCTGGTTCCTCGCAATCGTTTGCCTGCCAGGGCTGTTCCTGCTGGCACTGCCGGCGTTCCTGCCGGCAGTCCGCCCGTCGAGCGATCCGCGAGTCGTGGAATGGACCTGGTTGGCTGGCCTGGTCATGGGAGTGGCGGTCCCACCGATTCTCCTGTGCACCCGGCCGATCTCATTCTTCGTCCGCCAGCTTCGAAAAGGGTTTGGCAAACCCATGGCACCCGACCGACCGAGTGCGATTTTCCAGCCGGGCGTACTGCTGTGGTTACTGGGATCGATCTATGTGGCGGCCCTGATCGTTGATTGGTTCCAGCCGAGGTGGGTCGTACCCGCGGCCCTGATTTGCCTGCTGCTGGCGATGATTGCCGTTGCCGTCGCTTTTTTTCTCTCGTTCCGCAGCCGGACCGCGCAGGTCTGGACCGCGCTCCTGGTGCTGACCACCATCTTGCTCAATGGCATCCAGACCTATGATACCTGTTACCGCGGCCTGGCGCCCTATTACCCACCCGACCCGCTGCGCCGGCTCATCCGGCTTCCCTCCCCGTTCTCGGGAAGCGACAGCAATACGCCGGTCAAGCTTGTCGATTACCAGGAGAAGAAGGATGTCAACAGAGCAGGCCGGGAAGCCGCGGTGCAGAAACGGACGGCGATTCTGGATGCCTGGAAGAACAGTGTTGGGCGCCCGACCGGCCCGGGCGATCCGGCCTCCGCCAGGCCGATCCTGGTCGCGATCGCAGCCTCTGGGGGCGGCCTTCGGGCCGGGGTCTGGACTGCGGCTGTTCTTGACGCGATCGGGAACGAGGTGCCCGAATTCCCCAAGCATGTCCGCTACGTCACCGGCGCATCGGGCGGCATGGTTGGAGCCGCCCTGTTCGTGACCTCGCGCGTGCGGGCCCCCGCGGCCGGCGGACTTCCGGGAACGCCCCCAGCCGTGGGCGGTCTTGCCAACCGACTCTCGAATGATTATCTGAGTCCAATCACCCGGCAGTACATTCTCCGGGATCTACCTTTTGCGATCTTCCCCTGGCGTCAATCGTACGATCGCGGACATGCCCTGGAAGACGCGATGGTTAATGGCGGCAAGCTCACCGAGTTGGGTTACACTTTTGCTCAATTGCTTGATGCCGAAAGCCAGGGCCAGATCCCCTCGCTGGTTTTCTCTCCCATGCTGGTCGAGGATGGGCGGCGGCTCTTGATCAGCAATCTCGAGCTGGACGACATTACCACGATCGACGGCGCGGTCCTCTCCGAGGGCCGTAGCGAGTCCGAGGGCCGTAGCGAGTCCGAGAGCCGTAGCGAGATCGTCGAGTTGATGAAGAGCGAGACGCAGAAGACGCAGAAGCGACGCGAGAACCTGGAGTTTCGAAAAATCATCGCGGTCCCCGCGGTCGAGTTCTTCCATCTCTTTCCCCAGGCTCGAGACACCTTCCAGGTGGTGACGGCCGTTCGTATGAACGCCACCTTCCCTGTCGTGACCCCGACTGGAGTCCTGCCAACGGACTCACCACGCCAGGTCGTTGACGCGGCCTACTACGACAATTACGGAGTTGACCTTGCCAGCGCCTTGATCTTCGCGCATCGCGAGTGGATTGCGCAGAACACGGCGGGAGTGCTGCTCGTCCAGATCCGCGCGTTCCATAACGAGAAACAGTTGAAGGTGCTCGACCAGCCCATCCTCTCGGAGGGGTTGGTCAACACGGCCAGCAACGTGACCAACATCCTGGCCCGGGGAATCCGCCAGCTGACCTCGCCTGTTACCGGTATTGCCGAGGCACGCGAGGCCATCATGTACTACCGCAACGCCGGTCAAGTCCACGTCCTCGACCAGTACTTCCGGGAGCGTGTCAAAAGTGATCCCGATTTCTTCAAGACAGTCGTCTTCACCTGCGACAGCAAGATCATGTCAACCGACGAACAGCAGGTCGCGACTCTCACCTGGCGCCTCTCGGACGAGGAGATGGCTCAGATCAAGAATAACATGACCAGCCGCAATCAGAACCAGATCCGGCTCAAGAAAATGACCGCGTGGTGGCGTCAGCGCGGCAGCTCGCCCCGACCGGCCAGTACGAGGTGAATCACTCTTTGTGTGCCGGTCCCTTC
>JBAUOX010000169.1:0-2445 GCA_049579985.1 Isosphaeraceae bacterium
CCACTGGCTTGATCGTCTACCAGGCGGCACTGACACTCTTGCTGCTGCTCACCGTCCTGTTCGCGAACTTCGCCGAGGCCCTGGCCGAGGCGCGCGGCAAGGCCCAGGCCGACAGCCTGCGGGCGACGCGACAGGACACCCCCGCGTACCGGCTGGATAGCCTCAAATCGCAGAATGGCCAGCTCGTACCCTCGACGCAGCTTCGCACCGGCGATCTTGTACTGGTCGAGACGGGCCAGGTCATTCCGTCGGACGGTGAGGTCGTCGACGGTGTCGCCTCGGTCGATGAGAGCGCCATCACGGGCGAGAGCGCCCCGGTCATTCGCGAGGCCGGCGGCGATCGCTCGGGCGTGACCGGAGGCACCCGTGTCCTCTCCGATCGCATCATCGTGCAGGTCACGTCCGAGCCCGGGGAGAGCTTCCTCGATCGGATGATCGCCCTGGTCGAGGGTGCGATCCGCCAGAAGACCCCGAATGAGATCGCGCTGACGATCGTGCTCGCCGCGTTCTCGCTCATCTTCCTCATCGTGACGGCAGCGCTCTACCCGATGGCCCGGTACTTCGACCTGACCCTCGACATCCCGACATTGATCGCGCTCTTGGTCTGCTTGATCCCGACGACCATCGGCGCCTTGCTGGCGGCCATCGGCATTGCTGGGATGGACCGCGCGCTCATGGCCAACATCATCGCCAAGAGCGGCAAGGCCGTCGAGCTTGCCGGCGACATCGACACCCTGCTGCTGGACAAGACCGGCACGATCACAATCGGCAACCGCCGGGCCACCCAGCTCGTGCCCTTGGGCGGTGTCTCCGACCGGCAACTGGCGCGGCTGGCCGGCCTCGCCTCGATGGCCGACAGCACGCCCGAGGGCAAGAGCATTCTCGACCTGGCCCGCCCCGTGACGGCTGTCGATGGCGAGGTGCCCGCCGGCTCGCAGTTCATCGAGTTCACGGCGCAGACGCGGATGAGCGGTGTGAACTTGCCCGACGGCACGCGTATCCGCAAGGGCGCGCCCGACACGGTCGCCCGTTACATCCAGGATCAGGGGGGCGTCATTCCCCAGGGATACCAGCCGACCGTCGATTCGATCGCCTCCCGAGGCGCCACGCCGCTGGCGGTCACCGAGAACGAACGGATCGTCGGCGTGGTCAAGCTCGAGGACATCCTCAAGCAGGGCATCCGCGAGCGGTTCGCCCGGTTGCGCAAGATGGGCCTCCGGGTTGTGATGGTCACCGGCGATAACCCGCTGACCGCCAAGGCCATCGCCGAGGAGGCCGGCGTCGATGACTTCATCGCCCAGGCAACTCCCGAGGCCAAGCTGGCGTATATCCGCAAGGAGCAGCACGGCGGCAAGCTCGTGGCAATGATGGGCGACGGCACCAACGACGCCCCCGCGCTGGCTCAGGCCGATATCGGCGTGGCCATGAACTCCGGAACCCAGGCCGCCAAGGAAGCCGGCAACATGGTCGACCTCGACAGCGATCCCACCAAGTTGATCGAGGTCGTCGAGATCGGCAAGCAGTTGCTCATGACCCGCGGAGCCCTCACCACGTTCTCGATCGCCAACGACCTGGCCAAGTATTTCGCCGTGATCCCGGCCATGTTCATCGTCACGCTGCCCGAGTTGAAAGTCCTCGACATCATGGGCCTGGCCACCAAGGGGGGTGCCTACTCGGCAATCCTGGCCGCGGTCATCTTCAACGCGATCATCATCCCGCTGCTGATCCCGATCGCCCTGAAGGGTGTGACTTATCGCCCCGTCGGCGCCGGAGCGCTCTTGCGACGCAATCTACTCTGGTACGGACTGGGCGGCGTGATCGCGCCGTTCATCGGCATCAAGCTCATCGACCTCATCATCGACCCGCTCCTGGCCCTTGTTGGCATGGGCTGAGCAATGGTCTTGCTTTCACAAGCCACTTGATCGGAGAATCACCCGTCATGATCCGTGAAACCGTGAGTGCCCTGTTGGCGTGTCTGGTCTCCTTCGTGCTCTGCGCCGTCGCTTACCCGGCGGTGGTCTGGGGGCTGGCCCAACTGGCCTTCCCCCATCAGGCGGAGGGGAGCCTCATCTACGATCGCGACCGCACGGTGATCGGCTCGGAGCTGATTGCCCAGCCGTTCGCGTCCGACCGTTATTTCCAGCCCCGCCCCTCGGCGGTCGACTACAAGGCCGATGCCACTGGCGGGTCCAACCTGGGCACCAAGAACCCTGACCTCCGCAAGAAAATTGTCGAGCGCGTCGAGGCGTTGAAGGCGAGTCCGGAACGGCCTGTTCCTGTCGATCTGGTCACTGCTTCGGGTTCGGGTCTCGACCCCGACATCAGCCCGGAAGCCGCGGAGTACCAGGTTGGTCGTGTTGCCGCCGCTCGTCGGATTCCCGAAGCTCGAGTCCGCGAGCTGCTGGCCCGGGCGATCGATCACTCGGGCGCGATCATCGGCGCGCC
>JBAUOX010000170.1:0-3646 GCA_049579985.1 Isosphaeraceae bacterium
GAGCCGCTCCATCAACTCAGGCGGTAAGATAGGGAGTTCAGGGAAGCATTGTGTCAAAGGGAATTACGACGTGGAAGACGAAAACCGGCGACTTTTCCAAGGAAAAACCCCAGGCCGGGAATTGCTGGGACATTGTGAATTGTGAAAGCGATCCAGGCAAATTGGGCAGTTTATCTATGTCTTCCTATTCCCCCTACTCTATGAGGGCAGTTCACTATGTCCCTCTGGGGCCCCAAGTCCCCCTCGGCCTCCGCGGGTGCGGCTTCCTCAGCGGGCTGGGCCGGCAACGATCTTTCGTTCCGGGCCGAACCGGCATGGGGTATGATGAGGAGCGTGACCTGCTCGATGTCGCAGCCGACGCCATCGCGCGGGACGAACGGTCCTCGATTCAGGAGCGCGTTGGACCATGCCCGAGCCGGCCAAAGACAAGGACAAGAGCGCCAAGTGGCTCATCGAGCACCACGGCGACGCCATCCTTCGTCTCGGTGGCGTCACGGATCTGGTCCGTTGGCAAGCGGCGCCGGCTGAACTGGTCCTGCCCACCAAGCTCCCTGACGGTCTGCTCTTCGCCTGGCGCGCCGGGCGCGATCACTCTGAGCCGTTCGTCGTCGAGATCGCGACCTACCCCGAGCTCCGCGCGGCCGAGCAGGCACTACGCGACTTGCTGCTGGTCTACCTCGTCCGCGGCGAGGTCGCCAACGTCCTCGTGTTGGTACTCCGCTCCAAGGGGCAGCTCCGCGTCCCCGACCACGCCCGCCGCCCTAGCTCGGACGCAGCGACGGAGCTGGGAGGCCGGTGGCGTGTGGTCGAGCTGTGGACGATACCCGCTGAGCCGGTGCTGGCGACGGCGGACCCGGGAATGATGCCGTGGGTGCCGCTGATGCAGGCGGCCGAACCGCCCGAGATCGTCCTGCGGCGGTGCCGCGAGGTGATCGATCAGCACGCTCCGGCCGAGGAGCATGAAAGCCTCATCACGGTCACACAAGTTTTCACCCGCCTGCGGTACAAAGACCCCAACTTACTGTCCATCCTGGGAGGGAAAACCGCCATGATCGAGTCGCCGTTGATCCGAGAGCTCACCGCGGAAAGGAGCCACAAGCACATCCTCAAGTTACTCGCCACTCGTTTCGGTCTCGTACCGCCTGAGTTGGAGGCCGAGGTGCGATCGATTCTGGATGAGTCGGTCCTGGACGCCGCCATCCAGTTGGCGGCGTTCAGCCCCGACCTGGATCACTTCGCGGCAGAGCTACGGGCGATCCCCCGGCCACCCGAGCCCTGGGACCCGGCCGACGAACCCGAGCCCAACGCTTGAGAACTGGTGCGATTACCACCGAGACGCCTGATCGCTTCAGCGGGACGGGAGCGGGACAGGACGAGTCATTGACTGGGCGAGAGTGCGCTACGTCCCCCTTTTCGACCTCAGTCTCGGCGGAGTTGCGTGAGGGAAAAGGGGGCGTCACTGACATCGACCGTTTGAGAGGCGAAGGAGCCTCGAGGACACGCACGTAAACGCTTGATGCAGGCGGCTTAGGGTTAGGAAGGCGCTATTCAGTAGGCCCTTCCGGTGTTCCGGGCGGTTGGTGTTGGGTGGTTCGCCGTAAATTGCTTTTCAGCAATGACTTATGGCGGAAGGCTGGCCATTCTGTTTACCGGACGCAAGTCACTGAGATCAAGCGACTTACGATGAATCTTCGAAAACAGCCGCCCGGAACACCGGAAGAGCCAAAGGCAATTCACTAGTCCCTCTGGGCCCCCCGGCTTGGCAACTGCTTCAGGCGATATTAGAATCGAATTCAGTATTTTAAAAATTCTTGCCGGGAGGTCTCAATGCTCGACATCAGCCGCGACATCCAGTCACTGACCGATTTTAAGAAAAATACATCCGAATTTATTGAGCAATTGAAGCGGACCGGCGAGCCGGTCGTGCTCACCATCAACGGCAAGGCCGAGTTGGTTGTCCAGGACGCGGCCGCTTACCAGAAGCTTCGCCAGGTGGCCGAAGATGCCAGGGTGCTCGAAGGCATCCGCCAGGGCATCGAGGACATGAACGCGGGCCGCACCGTCAGCCTCGACGAATTCAAGGAACACGCCCGCACCAAGCATGGAATTCAGGCGTGACATATCGCCTCCGCGTCACCGCACGAGCCGTGGCCGACGCCGATGAGGCGTATGCCTGGATCGCCGAGCATCTCTCACCTGCCCAGGCCGAACGCTGGTATCAAGGTCTTTTCAAGCAGATGGAGACGTTGACCCGCCAGCCTTCACGCTGCCCGCGTGCAACCGAGAGCGACAAATTCTCCGAAGAACTCCGCGAGTTGCTCTACGGTAAGCGGAACAGCAAATACCGCATCGTCTTTGCCATCCGCAATGAGGATGTCGTCGTGCTCTACGTCCATCACGCTGCCCGCAAGGAACTGGAGCCGTAGCGACTACCCACCGCATGGATGTCCCCCGTAACCGGGCACTTTGACATTCCAGCCCGGGAAGCCAAAGGTGTCGTGGGGACCGAGGGAGACATTGTGAACTGTGAAAGCGATCCAGGCAAAATGGGCAGTTTATCTGTGTCTTCCTATTCCCCCTACTCTATGAGGGCAATTCACTATGTCCCTCTGGGACCCGTTGGTTACGGGTCAGCGGAGTAGCCAGCGCGCCAGGTTGAGGTAGAGCAGGATGGTGATCACGTCGGCCCCGGCCAGTGCGATGGGTCCGGCGGCGACACGGGGTTCCAGCCGCAGCAACCGAAGCACGAAGGGCAAGGCTGTGCCCAGCATCGCGGCACCCGCGACGCCCCCGCAGATGCCGCCCAGCAGGCACAGGGCGACCCGCGCCTGTCCGAGCCAGATCAGCCCGACCAGCCCGACCGCGGCCCCGGCCGCCAGCCCGAGCATCAATCCCGTGGCCAGTTCGTCGGCAAGCCTTCCCGGGATCATCTTCCACGACGGCGGCTGCCCGTGCAGTGCCTGGAGAGCCAGGCTCACCGACTGGCTGCTGACACTCTCCGCCAGGTTCAGCACCACGGGGATGAAGAACGCGAGCGCCACCACACGGTTCAACTCGTCCTTGTAGGCACTGGAGAAGAACGCCGCCAGGATGCCGGCCACGAGGTTGCAGCCCAGCCAGGGGAAGCGCCGGCGGAAGGAACCCAGCGGTGATCTGTCCCGCGCCCCGTCGGCCGGTACGCCAAGGAGCTGGAACAGGTCGTCGCGCACCCTCCCCTCATCGAGCTGAGTGGCCTTGTCGGTGTACAGCTCGACGTCCACGACGCCGAGCAGGTGCCGTTGATCATCGACCACGGGAAAGGCGAGGAAGCGGTGCTGGATGAAGAACTCGCACGCCTCCAGCACGGTCGTCCGCGCCGGCAGCGCGACCACCCGGCGCACCATGATCTCGGCCACCGGCTGTTCCGGCAAACCGAGCAACAGCCGACGCGTCGGCACCACTCCTTCCAAGCGACCTTCGTCGTCCACGACGTACAGGTAGAGGATCCGTCCCGGCGGAGGGTGCCGGCGCAGACCCTCCAGCGCCTCACTCACCGTCTGGCTCACGAGGATCCGTGCGAAATCCTTGTGAATGTGCCGGGACACCGGGTCATTCAAATCGACCTTCGCCAGCGAGGTCGCCAAAGTACCGGCTCCTTTCGCGAAGC
>JBAUOX010000171.1:0-9053 GCA_049579985.1 Isosphaeraceae bacterium
GTCATTTGCCATTTGTCATCTTCCATTTGCCATGCCGGACCCAAGAAATCATGTTAGTCCGCCAGTCCCCTGCCGCCCAGCCCCGGCGTCTCGCTCGGCGCCGGTTCAGGGACCGTGATTTCCCTCCCGAGACGACTCACGCCGGGCCGCGGGCCGTGGAGCGGGAGGCGGCTGGCGGTGCGTGTATTGAGGAGGTGCGTGCAGGTGGGACTGCCCGGATTGTGAATTCGGCTCGTGCCCGCCGGCAGCAGGCTCGGCCCCCGAGGAGAGAGTGCGGGCGACGTCATGGGGAGCCGCCTGGCCTGGCCGGGAGAGATGGTCCGGCGCCGCAATCGCGCCTGCCTCATGGTGCTGGATCAATGGCGCGCGCGATTCCCCGGAACCCGGCTGCCTTGCGAACCGGACTCCCTCTTGTTCGTAATTGGGCCCGAAATGCTCTCCCGCCCCCTGTGCCCTGACCTGGTGCTCGGAGTGGCTCATCGGCCCGATCGATTCACCGGTCGCCCCATGCACGTGAATCGGGGCCGCCACGGGTGAAGCGGAAAGCGTCAGCGGCCGAGGCCTGGCTTGTGCATGGGCCAGGCCGCGCCCGGCACCGGTTCCGGCCGCCCGCTCGCTCGCAGCCCGCCGCTCCTGGATCGACCGCTCGTTGCGGAACTGCCGCAGCTCAACTCCCCGCGCTTGCCATTGCCGCCGCGACTCGGCGCTCACGCGCTCCAGGCGCATTCCACCCGCCGCTTCGGCATGGCTTGCAAGCTGGCTGATCGGCCTGGCCATGACCGCGTCTCGACCACGCCCGTTGTTGACCACGGTCACGTTCCGCTCGATGATCCGCGTCTGCTCGATGTAGGTACGCGGGGGCCGCATGGCGACGTTGTCGCGACGGACGACGTATTCCTGCCGGACACGCGTCACCCAGCCGGGATCACGGCCCACGTTCACAGTCGCGTAGAAGGAGAAGAGCGGGTCGTAATAGACGGGCCGGCCCGGTCCCGACGCGTAGGTGAGCGAGAACCAAGGGACGATGCCCACGCTGACGAAGCTGCGGTCGTAGTAGTCGCCAAAACAGTAATGAGAGTAGGTTGGCTGAACGAAAAGGTTGGCCATCAGGCCAGGCGCCGCGATGGTGATCGAGGGAGTGTAGACGTAGGCCGGCTGAAGGTAGACCGGCTGGGCGTAATAGACAGGCGCGAACATGAGGCCCCGGTTGGCCAGGGGCATGTCCCAGTATCCTTCGACGAACAGGTATCCACCCGGCGTCCAGACGAAGTGGGCGGGGATCCAGACCCAGCTCGGCTGGACGGCCGCCCAGAAGCCGGGCCGCCAGACGTAACGGTTGTCTTGCCAGTACCAACTGCCCGGCGACCAGAAGACGTTCGCCGAGGGCGCAGGTCCGTTCGGTCCCGTCTCCAGGCTCGCTGGCGGAGGCGGCAGGTAAGCCGCCTGAGCTCCCGATGCGGCCTGATCTTGCGCTCCACTTGCGGGCTGGCTCACCGGAACCCAGGCTCCCGGAACCCACTGGAAGCCGCCCTCGACCTGGTGCCAGTAGCCGGGCACCCACTGGCGGCCTGGAGGCGGCTCACGCCAGACCCCGCTGACCCAGAGGTAATCGTTGCGGGACTGGTCCCAGCTCCAGTATCCGGGGATCCACTGGACGTTCTGGCCGGCCGGCTTCTGGTCCGGCGGCATCTCTTCGACCGGCGCCGGCGGCTCTTTGCCGACGGCCAGTCCCGGCGTCGGATCATGGACCACCGGCGCGGCGAAGGCCTCGTGTACCGGCCCGCGCGTCAGGACCTGCACACTCTGATCCTGATCCGGAACAGCACCCGCGCCCTGACCCGCTTCCGGAACAGGACTTGCGCCCGGATCCTGGGCGGCTGCCACCCGTACGATCAAGCCCAGTGCAGCGAAAACGACGAACCGGGCCAGGATCGCAGACCGCCCCGACTCGTCATGCGCACCACCACAATTGCGACCGTTCCTGGCCAGGCCAACGTTCATCCTTGCACTCCTTGCCGTGGGTCTGCGACTTGCGCGGCGACGTGATTCCGGCCGCCGCTCGAGCCCGATTCTAGCAGACAAGGCGGAGCATGTCTGCCGCGATTCGATGGTCAAAAGTTCAGAAAAATCGAGGTGGCCTGAAATTGCCGGGCAGTCTTACCGGGGGCGTGCAGCCGTCGGCGCACGAGTGGGCGCAGCGGGAAGGGAGCTCTCCGAAGGGCCGAACTCGAACGACTTGATGATCGATTCGGCTGTCTCGCGAAACTGCACGTGCGGGTCACGGGTCGTCATGGCCGTCACCTTCAGGACCTCGTTGCGCGTGAACTGGACCAGGTAACGATCGAGGTAAATCCTCTCGATTGACGACGATCCGTCAGTCGCCGGAATGAGTGCGGCCTCGATCCGGAAGACTTTCCGTTTGAACTGCGACCAGTCAGCCTCGGGAAGCCAGCCCGAGGGGCCCGGCACCACCTTTTCACCTCTCCGTTTCCACTCATCCTCGAGTTGTTTCTTCTCCTGGATCGGGTCGGCGGCAAGGCGGTCGCGTTGCGGATCCCCAGTCTTGGCGTTCAGACCGACCTGGATTGCGTCCTGCCCGTCAGGCCGACGGTCGAGCAGGTCGATCCCTCCATCGGGGTAAGAGTTCGCCACGCGCAACTCCTGGGGGTGCAGGAGGTGGAACCGTCCCTGGGGATCGTCGTAGATCAGCCACGAGTTCGAGACGTTGGCAACGGGCTCGGGATTGGGCACCTCAAGAGGGACGGCAACCTCTCCGGCCTCGCCGACGGGCCGCCGCTCGAGCACCCGCTCCAGCCGGATCGTCTGCTTGAACCGGCCATCGTTCCCAGGCAGTGGCACGGTGATCTCTTGGGCCAGCGAGGCCTTGCTGATGTAGCCCTTGGCATCGATGCCTCCCTCCACGCGACCGCCCGGACCGGCTGGTGCGCCCGGGGCTTGGTCCTTGGTTGTCTCGCCGTCGGTGCGAGCGCGCGACGGGGCCGTGCTCTCCGACGGTAGGAAGGTGAATTGAAGCTGAGCGTTGATCCCGGATGGACCCCCCGGAACCACGACCTGTCCCTTCACCGCGATGACCGCGACCATCGACGGACCCGCTCCGCTCTTGCGAACTTCAAGAATCTCGGCGGTCAGATCATAGTCCTCGTCGGTCGGGGTTTCTCCGAGGAGTGCCCAGGCCGCCTCTCGCGGGACCGGCCAGGTGTCGCCCACCCGGCCGGGCTTGTGGGGCAAGATGCTTGCCAGGGCGGGTAGGAACGATTCCTGCACGACCCCGATGTATTCTTGCTGGCGGAGTTGCCTGCCGGGCGTCAGACACACGACCTGAGGCAGCGATCGGGGCTGCAGGCGGTAGAGGACGGTCAGCCCTTCGAGCGGCTTGGTCTTGTAGCGCGGGATGTCCAGGGACGTCTTGGAATTGACCTTGTCATAGTGGCGAACGACCTCGGTCACGAGAGTGCCCTTGGCGAGCTTGGCCACACGCTCCGTGTAGATGCACTGGGTGGAGGCATGATCCTGGTCCGGCGCACCCTGGGGCTTCTCACGCGTGACCTTGATGGTCTCCCTGAATCCGACCTGATATTGGGTCAGCAACTCTGGCTTGGTCGGATCGTCGGTAGCACTGTACCGTTCGAGGAAACGATAGCGCTGGCTCACGTCCTGTTTTTCCGCGGCCGGTTCCGCGGGGTTTGCCGCCGCCGGTTCCTGCGTCTGACCCAGGGCCGGCTGGTCGCGAACGACCAAGGCCAGCGCGACCAAGAGCGCCGCAACCGCCGACGCAACGGGGCTCTGCGAACCAATCCGAACGGCGGGGCGACGCCCTTGTCTGGTTGGCCGTCCAAATCGACGGCTGCGGCCTGCGACATCGACCCCTGTGATCTGGTTCGTCATCATGGCGCGTCATCTCCGAGGCTGGTGGCGAATGGGCAAAGCCAGAACATTCGTCCGGCGAACGAACGATCGGAGTCGGCCCACACCTCAATTTCAATTAAACCATATCGGGAGTTCCACCCGGTACGGCAAGACCCTTCCCGCGTCCTTTTTTTGCACATTCCGGCGGCCTGTCAAAGCAGGAAAAGCGGTACAGTGCGCGATGGGGCAAGTCGGGGAAGGCTCACGGCTTGGCCTTGGCGGCGGCCGCGGGACCGTACCACTGGAGCGAGCCGATGATCTCCAGGTCCTGTGCGCCGAATGCGGCGGCGTCTTCCTCGGCCAGAGTGAACGTCGCGAGCAGTTGGTCTCCTTCCGGGCTGGCGATGAGGTAGTAATCCCAGAGTACGCCGAGCTCTCCCTCCCGTCCCTGGACGCCCACCTTGTAGCGGAACCCCCCCGCGGGGTCTCCGTCCACTTCTCCCGCACCCAGGAACTGGACAAACCGCTGCTTCAACGAGCGACGCAGATCGTCGCGAAACTGGGCGAGATCCTGATGCCTCCCCTTGCCGGCGCCAGGGCCGGCCGCCAGGTTGCACTGCGCGACCACCTTTCCCTTGTCGAGCCGCTTCAGGACGATCAATTTGGGACCGTCCCAGTAGGTGTGCCACTGGCGGTCGTGCAGCAGGTTGTACTTGCCGTCCGGCGAGATTAATTGAAGGAGCCGGCGCTGCGGCGAGGCGTCGAGCGTGAGATTGGCGACGGCGGCGTCGTCCAGCTCGGGCGCGAGCCGGGCGGGGCGCCGGAGGACCGTCAACGTGCTCTTGACGTCGAGGCCCGCCTCCACCGGTCCTGGCTGGCGGCTCTCGACCCGGTTCACTTCGAGCCGATCAACCAGCCCCGCCTTGCGATCGAAATTGAGAAAGCCCTCACATGTGACCGTCCCCGCGCCACCCAGCGCAGAACCTTGAACCTCGCCCTTGAGCCGGACCCGCGCCGCCTCCTCGTCAAGTTGCTCGAGCGTGGCCTCCATCGTGCTGGATTTCACAGCGTCATACCCGGTGAGCGAAACCACCGCGGATTCCGGCAACTTCCAGGGCCTCCCCTTGGCGACCGGCTCCCGGGGAAGGAAGTCAGCCAGGGTCAACGGATCGCCCAGGCCCTGGACCAGCTCCAGCTCGGAACGGGTCATTGGGCCGGCCGGGCTCACCACGACCACGGCGGCCTCGGCCGCGGCGCGCTCGGCCACGAGCAGTGAGAGACCGGGACGTAATCCACTTGCCGTGGGCCTGACCTCGCCGTTGATCGCGGCAGCCGCCTGTGTGACCCAACGAACCGCCTTCCCTCTGAACGCTGGCCTGGCGGCCGATCCGGACTCGCTTTGCCGCCGGGCTCCACCAGGACCACCGGGCGCAGCCCCTGAACCGAGCAGTCGCTCGGCGAAAACCAGCCTGGTCTGAACGTCCAGTGCCAGAGGTTTGGGCATCGTCGCCTCGGCCGCGAGGGCACCGGAAGACAAACCGGGCCGGAACAATCCCTCCGCCTTGAGCTCGATGCGCACCTGAGTGCACGTTCCCGCCGGCAACGACTCCCGTAGTTCCATCGGCTCGTCCGCGAGTGCCGGACCTGCAAGTACCCGGCACAATCCGAGAAGCAAGCTTGACATCACGCCGAGGCACAGACTTACAAGCCTGCAAACCCGCATGCTTCCAATCATTATACCATACCTCTCGGCAAGGACTGTTCCCCGGCCTGGCCTGGTTCGTGCGCCGGCATTATCGAGACCGGGGCAAACCTGTCAATTTGGCAATCCAAGGTTGGATCGTGCCGTGCCGGTGTGCGCAATGAGATGGCAGATGCCGGGCAGAAAATCAGCCAGGACGGCTAGGTTCCTGAACAACTTACACGCTGTTTCCACCGTCTCTTGCGGAATTCTGAAAACCCCGCGAACAAAACGGCTGGCTCAAACGTCTGTTTGAAACAGATGTTCGAAACCAGTAGAATCAGGGTTCTCCGCAGCTCAACGGGGGTGCACTGAGGTTCCTTGACAAGACGGATGCTGAGCATTTGCCAAGGTTCGATCAGATTTTCGGTCATCTGGCACGAATTTTGGGTGAATGGTGTCCCATCTGACCGGTCGCGGCGTCTATCGCAGGAGAGGCAATGAGAGCAATTATGGATGGACTCGGAATACTGGTCGCATTGAGGTCAGATCGGGGTCTTCCGTTTTCGGAGAACCTTTTTGCCTGGTCCTGCATCTTGCTCCATGGAGAAATGAAGCAACATCGTGTAACGCAGCGATCCGTGCCCCGGCTCGTGTCGTAGTATTAGCATGGCATTTTCAGCGAGTTTCGGGACTTTCCATGGTTCCCGAGAAGAGACCTGTAGGCACGTCGCCCGTCGGCCGCTAATCTCGACTGAACTGTCGGGAAATAAATGGTTTTGACCGACGAATCAATGCGGTCAGGGCAATCGTCGGAACGGGGTGGTCCTGCTTTTTGCTGCCGGTCTTTGGCCTTGGCGGCCGGGGCAGGGACGGTCGGTTAGTAGTGTTTTGATCAGGAATGATTTCCGGCGGGCTGAATGCCGCACAGGTGGATGGGGAGCTTGAGGATGTCGAAGACCTATCGCCATCCCGGGATGAAGCAGCTCAAGGACCAGCAGACGCGGTACGCCCCCAAGGACCGTCGGCTCGAGCAGGTGGAACGTGCCGAGCAACTTCTCGGCGAGATCGAGGCAACCAAACAGTATCCTTACGAGTATTTGTGCTATCGAATCACCGGCTATCGCCCGGACGGGTGGCCGGCCCTGGTGCTCGACGGCGGCGATGTGCAGCACGACCTCCGGCTGTTCGTGGAAGACCTCTCCGCCACGGTGCGCCAGGCTGTGGAGCATGTGACCGAGCCGGTGCTGACCGTGGCGGAGGTCGGCCGGCGGTACAATGTCTCCACCCGCACCGTCACACGGTGGCGGCGACAGGGGTTGGTGGCCCGCCGGTTCGTCATGGCCGGCCGCACCAAGGTGGGTTTTCTGGAGTCGAGTCTCGAAAGATTTGTCACGACGCATCGCAACCAGGTCGAACGCGGTTCACGATTTCGGCAATTGACCGACGCGGAGCGGGACGAGATTGTCCGCCGAGCCCGTCGGATGGCTCTTTACCGCCCAGGCCAGGTCGGTCTGGTCGAGGTCGCGCGGAGGATCGCACGCAAGATGACACGTTCCACGGAAACAATTCGGTTGACCTTGAAGACCTACGACCGGGAACATCCGGACCGGGCAATCTTCGCCCCCACTTCGGCTCCCCTGGACGAGGAAGCAAAGAGTCAGATTTATCGCCGCTACCGGATGGGTGTCTCGGTCGAGGTGCTGGCCGCTCAGTTCGGCCGTACCCGGTCGAGCATCTATCGCCTGATCAACGAGGTCCGGGCCCGCCGGATCCTGGAAACCAAGCTCGAGTTCATCCCGCATGCCAGTTTCGACGACCCGGCGGCGGCGGCCCAGATCATGGCCCCGATGCCTCAGCCCGCCGACGGGAAGGCCCCGCGCCGTCCCAGGGCACCCAAGGGACTGCCTCCTTACCTGGCGAGCCTTTACGAGGTGCCGCTGCTGGACCGCGACCAGGAAGCCCATCTGTTCCGGCAGATGAACTTCCTCAAGTTCCAGGCCCAGAAGCTCCGTCAGACCATCGACCCCACGCGAGCCAAAACGTCTGATCTCGATCGGATCGAGGAGCTTCAGGAAGACGCCCTGGCCGTCAAGAACCAGGTCATCCGGTCGAATCTCCGGCTGGTCGTCTCGATCGCCAAGCGGCACGTCGGCCCGTCGAACAACTTCTTCGAGCTGGTCTCCGACGGCAACATGAGCTTGATCCGCGCCGTCGAGAAGTTCGACTTTTCGCGGGGCAACAAGTTCAGCACCTACGCCTCGTGGGCGATCATGAAGAACTTCGCGCGGACGATTCCCGAGGAGAACTACCGGCGCGACCGTTTCGTCACCGGCCACGAGGAGATGTTCGAGGCCGCGGCCGACAACCGCACCGACGAGCACGAATACGAAGGCGCCCTCAAGCGCATGCAAGAGGCCATCAAGGGCATGCTCGACCGGCTCGACGACCGCGAGCGGCTGATCATCACCAGCCGGTTCGGCCTGGGCGGAGCCGCCGAACGAACCCTCGAGCAACTGGGCCGGGAACTGGGCATCACCAAGGAACGGGTCCGCCAGATCGAGTCCCGCGGCGTCGACAAGCTCCGCAAGATCGCCGGCGAGCAGAAGCTCGAGCTGCCGATGCTGTGAGCGACCCGCGAACCCAAGAATCGAAAGCAGCAGCAAGATGGAACGTCCCGAAGCGCTCATCGAGCGGCTACCCGACTGCCTGCACTGGAGCCCCGACGGAGAGGTCCGAGTGGTCGGCCATCGAATCGGGTTGTACCACCTCGTCCATTATTACAATGAGGGGTACAACGCCGAGATGCTCCTCTGCCAGTTTCCAACACTGCAACTCGTCGTGATTCATAAGGTGATTGTTTTCTACCTGGAAAATCGAGAGGCGGTGGATGCGTATGTCGCGGAGTACCGAGCCGAGCTCGACCATCTCCAAGCGACCGGCCGACACGCCCCCAGCCTGGCAGAGATGCGAGCGCGACTCGAAGCCCGCCAGCAAGCGGTGACGGTCAACGCCGATCGGGTCTGAGTCATGCTCGGCTTGCGCTGAACCAGCGCCGCGGCTTGAGTCGTCCTACATACTAACCCGAAGCGTCAGCGAGGGCGCTGGCGTCGCGCCGCAACTGACTTGCGGCATCCCTCGCTCACGCTTCGGGTTAGTGTCGCTCGTCCCCTTGGACCAGGTGGTGATCAGCGAGGAGTCTCGTTTTTTTGTGGACTTTCCCGCCCGGTGGCTTTATCGTCTGGTGCAGTCATGTCAGCGCGCCGGCGATGCCACATCATCTCTTGAGCTGGGAGAGTCCAATCATGTGGGTTGACGTCGATCAAGGGCCGTATCTGAAGGCCGTACTCTTGTTGGCAGGCATTCTCGCGGGACCTGCCCCTCTTCAGGCCCAGGCCGAGAACGGCTGGATCGGCAAGCGGGTGATCACCCAGTACGGCACCGTGCTCCAGGTCGGCAACCAGGTCGTTGACGACGAGGGGCGCGGCAAGAACCTCGCCCGGGG
>JBAUOX010000172.1:0-1644 GCA_049579985.1 Isosphaeraceae bacterium
ACCGCGGCGGCCTCCAGGCGGGAAGGGCCTTGATCAACGACCGTCGATCGCGAGGGAAAAGCCAGCGGGCACGGCCACGAGAATCTCGGGAAACCGATCAATTCTCCAGGGCTTGCCGCAGGAGGAATAGCGATCAGGAGAAGCGGCGCGAAGGTGGGAATAGTTGGTTGGAACGATTTCCCCCTCGGCGTAAGATCAACATGATCGTCGAGACTCCTCGCTGACCTCCACCATTCCAGAGCTGCCAGGATCCGGGTGGCTGGCGGCGGAGCCGGAGGCGACGCCCCAGACGCACAGGCTTCGGCCCTGGGGCTTCCCTACGGTCAGCCCCAGCCACCCAAGTGTCTTTCCCCATCATGGGATACAACGAATCACGGTGGAGCTCAGCGAGAAGTCTCGGAAATAGCCGCGATTCGCGGCTGGGACATCGATTCGACGGCCGTGGACCCAAGGGGTTGGTCCCCGTCTCATGCCAGCGTGCCGAGGGAACCACGTGCCCAGTGCCGCGCCCAACCTGGCTTCCCCACAGACCGCCGGAGATTCCTGCGCCCCCAGCGTGTCGATGGCTCCCATGGCCCTGGTATTGATTGCACTGTGCGCGGGCATCGTGATCGATCGCCATCTCGACCCCTTCGAGACGAGCACATGGATCACGCTGGTTCTCGCCTCGATCACCGTGGCATGCCTGGGGCTGCGCCGTGCCTTGCTATCAAGTGTGGCCTTGCTCGCGGCGATTCTGGCCATCGGCGGTGGCTGGCATCACTACCGATGGAACGAGCTGGCAGCCGACGACCTGAGCTGGGGAGCGAGCGAGATGCCGCGGCCGGCATGGGCTCGAGGGGTCATCATCGAGCTCCTGGGCACCCGAACGAGTGCAGGATATCGCCACGGCGATCCCGAGCGGGTTGTGACTCGCCTGGTCGTGGAGATCACCGGGATCTCCGACGGCAGCTTGTGGCAAGGCGCATCAGGTCGAGCCATGGTCATCGTGGCGGGTGATCGCAACGATCTGTTCGCCGGTCAACCGGTCGAGCTGGCGGGTCAGATGGCGCGGGTCGCCGGGCCGCTCAATCCCGGCGAGTTCGATTACCGCGCGTACCTTCGATCCCAGGGGATCCGCCTGCGAATCGTGGTGGATAACGCCGCCGGAATCAGTCTCGATCCTCACGGCGGCGAGTGGCGCTGGACTCGCCGGCTGGGGGACCTTCGGGCATCGTGCCGGGCCCGGTTGGTCGATCAGCTTGACCCCCGCACAGCGCCCCTGGCCTCGGCCCTGATCCTGGGCCAGCGAGAGGACATCGATCCCGAGGTCAACGACGCCTTCGCGCGGACGGGAACCACGCACTTGCTGGCGATCTCGGGACTGCAGATCCAGGTCCTGGCGTTCGCTCTGGCTCTGGTCTTCCGGGCGATTGGTCTACCCCGTCGCCTGGCTCATGGCGGTGTCGCACTGGTCACGATCGGCTACGCGATACTCGTCGGTCTTGCTCCCTCGGTGGTCCGTTCGGCCGTCATGACGTTGACCTTCTGCGTGGCCGCGATCGTCAGCCGTCCCACCCGGCCGGCCAACACGCTGGCCATGGCCGGTCTGTTCACCCTGGCGTGGAACCCATTCTTTCTTTTTGATGTCGGCTGTCAGCTCTC
>JBAUOX010000173.1:0-6057 GCA_049579985.1 Isosphaeraceae bacterium
TGAGCGCGACGGCGAAAGCCGCCATCGAAGACCCGGTGAACGAGCGATGGCTCTCGCCGATTTCCTTGCTGGAGATCGCCCTCAAGAATCGAATCGGCAAGCTGCCGCTTCCCGCGCCGTTCGGGACACTCTTTCCCGTCGTTCTCGTCGCCGACGACATCCACCTGCTGCCGATCGAACCCCGGCACATCGAGCCGCTGACCACTTTACCTTTCCACCACAATGATCCCTTCGACCGGCTCCTCGTGGCGACATCGCTGGTCGAGAAGTTGACGTTGGTCTCAGCCGATGCCGCTCTCGATGCCTACGGGGTCACCCGGCTGTGGTGATGCACGCTCATGCAAACGCTCTTCTTCCGATTGCTGGCTCGGGACGACAAGGAAGCCACGCTGCGCTCCGCGATCGCTACGGCCAACCGGGGGGAACTCGCTGCCCATGTGTTCCACGTCGATCCTTCATCGTTCCGGCAGGTGCCCGGATCGCCATTCGCGTATTGGGTGAGTGAGAGGGTGCGAAGGTTGTTCACGGAACTACCGGCGTTTGAGGGAGAGGGACGACATGCCTGTGTAACAAACCCAGCGGGTGATGACCGTAGATTTTTTCGGAGCTGGTGGGAGATACCGACCACGCTCGTTGACAAAGTCCTTCGGTGGAGGTGCATGGCAAAAGGAGGACCTTTTAGCAAGTATTATTCTGACATCGATCTTGTCGCTGACTGGGACGACAAAGAGGGCACTTTTAAAGGGTTTTTGGGCACCACACATCGCCCTCTCAAGCGTCCTGCATCAGCTGATTATTTCTTTAGATCGGGGATCACGTATTCTTCTCGTACTCAACTGGCGTTCAGTGCGCGTGTTCTCCCAGGCAATTCAATCTTTCACGCAAAGGGTCCAGGCGTATTCTCACCTGCCGGTCAAAGAGCCTCGGTTCTCGGAATTATGAATTCCGCTGCATTTCAAAACTTCTTAAAATTACAAATGACTTTTGGTTCGTATGAGGTCGGCGTAATCCAGCGAACGCCGGTGCCTGACTTGACCGACCCAGATGGCCAGCTAGTCGCGAGGTGTGCTTTAGACTGCATCAAGATCAAACGAGCCCTCGATCGATCTAACGAGCCCACCCATGTGTACCATCTACCCGCCCTCCTGCAAGTTCCGGGCAAAACCCTCGCAAGCCGGATCACCTCTTGGCAAGTCAGGGTCGCCGATTCCGATCGTCAACTTACCGAAAACCAGCGCGAAATCGACGACATCGCGTTTCGCCTCTACGGTATCGACGGCGAGGATCGGCGGGCAATGGAAGACGGGTCGGGTTTGAAGGCTGAACCGGCCGAAGTAGCCGAGGCTGAGGACAACGAACTTGGCGACGATGCGGGTCCGGCGGTCGAGGGCAAGCCGCTCACCGCCGCGCTGCTGTCTTACATGATGGGCTGCGTCGTCGGCCGTTGGGACGTTCGGTTCGCCACCGGGGAACGCCCGACCCCTGAGCTTCCCGACCCGTTCGATCCGCTCCCCGTATGCTCGCCCGGTATGCTCCAGGGCGACGACGGACTCCCCTTGCGCCACTCCCCCGAAGGCTATTGCCTCCGCATTGACTGGGACGGCATCCTCGTCGATGCCCCTGATCACCCCGACGACATCATCCGGCGAGTCCGTGACGTCCTCGAACTCATCTGGAAGGACCGAGCCGACGCCATCGAGAAAGAAGCCTGCGAGATCCTCGGCGTGGCCGAGTTGCGGGACTACTTCCGCAAGCCGGGGCCGGGCGGCTTCTGGGACGACCACGTGAAGCGGTATTCCAAGAGCCGCCGCAAGGCACCGATCTGCTGGCTGCTCCAGTCGTCGAAGAAGAACTACGCCCTCTGGATTTATTACCACCGGCTCGACAAGGACATCCTCTTCAAAGCCCTCCTGAACTACGTCGAGCCCAAGATCCGCTTGGTCCTTGGTCAATGGTCCTCAGTCCTTGGTCAGATACAGCAGGCCAAGGACCAGGGACAAAGGACCAAGGACTTGAAGAAGCTCGAAAAGGAAGCGGAGCGACTGGAGAGCTTCTTGACCGAACTCCGGGACTTCGAGGACAAGCTCCGCCGGGCGGCGAACCTTCACCTCGACCCCGACCTCAACGACGGCGTGGTCCTGAACATCGCCCCGCTCCGGGAACTCGTCCCCTGGAAGGAGGCCAAGTCCTACTGGGATGACCTGATGGACGGCAAGTACGAGTGGTCGTCCATTGGCAAGCAACTGCGGGAGAAGGGACAGGTACGATGCTGAAAACGATCGAGGTAAGAGGTGTCGGCCCGGTTGAGAATCTATCGGCCAAGTTCGCGGCCAGATTGAACGTACTAACGGGAGACAACGGATTGGGGAAATCGTTCCTCCTGGATGTCGCTTTCTGGGCTCTCACGGGATCGTGGCCGGGGAATCGCGTCGCTTTGCCGGAGCCCGAGAATAGGTCAATAACTCAAGGCGGCGATGTTACCATCACAGTCCGGCCACTCGGTGGACGGTCATATTCACCCACAATCGCTTACGAGACCTCAGGAAGAAAACCTCGAGCCAAAGAGCTAGAACTGGCACGTTTTGAATTCACATCCCAGACCTGGGCGAGGCCCAGTGCTCATCCCAACTCCCCGGGACTCGTCGTTTACGGTGCCGTTGACGGGAGTTTCAGCGTGTGGGATCCCCTGCGATACGTTTACCTTCCCTCAGTAGCCAAGAGGTCCGGAGTGCGTGACCGGAAAAGCGGCCGGTTCCTTTGGGAGGTGGAACCACGACCCTACCAGTTTACGTCCCAGACCCTGGCCGACGGACTTCATGAAGACGGCCGAACCCTCTGCAATGGACTGATTATAGACTGGGCAACCTGGTATTACCAACGATCGCGAGACCTGACCTTTGACCCATTCGGGCTTCTCGAATCGGTTATCTCATCTCTCTGTCATCCTCAGGAACAGATGAAACCCGGAGCACCCGAAAAGGTCTTCTTGAATGACACTCGGCTGTACCCCACGATCGAATTCGATTACGGCACGGTGGCATTCCCCCATTGGGCCGCTGGGGTCAAGCGTGTCGTCAGCCTCGCCTACCTTCTCGTTTGGGCCTGGTCGGAACATCTCCAGGCCTCGAAACTGAAGCGGGAGAAGCCAGCCGACCACCTGATCTTGATCCTCGACGAGATCGAGTCCCATCTCCATCCCAAGTGGCAGAGGGCCATCCTACCAGCCTTGCTGGGTGTGGCAGAACGCCTGAAGTCCGACCTCAAAATACAGATTCTGACGGCCACTCACTCTCCGCTCATCCTCGCCTCGCTCGAGCCGCACTTCCGGCAGAAGGAAGACCGCCTGTTCTGGTTCGATCTTAAGGATCGGATCGTCAGCTTCCGCGAATACCCCTGGACCATCCAAGGAGATGTCGTCGCCTGGCTGACATCCCCGATCTTTGGTTTAACCGAAGCACGCTCCCCGGAGGCGGAAACGGTGATCGGTGCTGCCGAGGCATTCATGGCTGGCCAAAATGGTGACCAGCCGCTCGGCCTTCGCACCCTTGAAGCCATTCAGAAAGAGATGTCTCGAGTTCTCCCCGGCGATGATCCAATTTGGTCCCGTTGGCTCCTCAAGACCCAGGGGGGCCTGCCAAAGTGATTCCGGTCCTTATGCCTGCCGTTCCGCCGACTTTCAATCAGCGCTGCCGTGATCGTGGCCGGCAGTGGCTTGATAGCCATCCGCCGAATGGCTCGGAAAGGCTTCCGAACTACTTGGAGAGAATTTATACCTGATCTTTGCAGAGGCTTTGGATTTCGTTGCGGCTATCTGGCGATGCTTGACTTGAACGGGACGGTGGATCACTTTCTGAGTACGGAGAAAAATAGGCACTTGGCGTATGAATGGTCCAACTACCGCTATGCGACCGGGTGGCTTAACAGCAGCAAACAGACGCTTGACGAGGAAGTTTTAGATCCCCTTGCGGTCAGAGAAGAGTGGTTTGAGATCGATCTCGCCTCGCTACACCTGCGTTTGACTCCTGCTGTTCCAGCACGGCTCAAAGATATAGCGGCTTTCACAATTCGTCGGCTGAATCTGGATTGGGGTCGGAGGACCATATTCAACCGAGAGCAGTACTACAAGTGCTATCGAAGCGGTGAATTCCCTCTGGACTATCTGCAACAGGTGGCTCCGCTAATAGCCACCGCAGTCAGGCGAGATATGCTGATGGCATATTTCACTGTGCATGACACGATTGCAAGAGGAGACGTAGGGAGCACTTGCGGTGTATCGGCGGGTCGGGGAGGAGAGCTTGCGACGGTCTGGAGGCTCGCTGGGCACTTGGAAGCCCTAGGACGAGGACGCAATGTTCGGTATCGGCGAACCTAGGGGCTGAAGAGTATGGGAGTTGTAAGTGACTATGTGGTTATGCAGATCGCCAAGCAGGTCGACATCGCTTTCCGACTCTACGGCATCGAAGGTGTGGATCGTCGGGCGATTGAGGAAGGCGTTGCCACTCCGACGCCGAGCGGTGAGGAAACGGAGGAATCGGAGGATGATTCGTGAGCCGCCGGGAGAAACTGATCGAGAAGATGCGGCGGACGCCGGGCAGCATCCGGTTTGCCGAGGTGGAGGCCCTCCTGCGCCATCAAGGATTCGTGCTTTTCAACACACGCCGAAGCCATCGCACCTATCACGATGCCAGCGGCAGGGTGCTGACCATCGTTCGGCCGCACGGAGGTAGAAAGACTTGCGATCCCGACGACATCAAGACACTCCTGGAGGTCCTGGGGTTATGATGACCACGACCCATGTCTATCGCGGCTTTGTGTTCACCATCACCTATCGGGTGGAGGAGCCAGGCTACATCGTTCGGTACGCGGATATTCCGGAGATCATCACCAGCGGCGCGACGTTGACCGAGGCGTTCGCCCACGCCTGTGAGGCCCTGGATCTGCACCTGGAGAGCCTGCAAAAGCTCGGTCTGCCCCTTCCGGAACCCCGATACCGCCTCGTCCTGGAAACCCTATGAGCCGAGCCTCCGACACCGATGCTGAACCCCTAGTTGCCGAGTTGGTGTCCTACGCCGTCGGCTGCGTACTCGGCCGCTGGGACGTGCGCTTCGCCACAGGCGGGAAGCCTGCGCCCACCCTGCCCGACCCGTTCGATCCCCTGCCTGTCTGCTCTCCTGGCATGCTCCAGGAACCGGACGGTCTCCCTGCCACACAGAACCCACATGGCTACCCTCTCCGCATCGACTGGGACGGCATCCTCGTCGATGACCCCGACCACTCCGACGACATCATCCGCCGAGTCCGTGACGTCCTCGAAGTGATCTGGAAGGACCGGGCCGACGCCATCGAGAAGGAAGCCTGCGAGATCCTCGGTGTGGCCGACCTGCGAGACTACTTTCGAAAGCCGGGGGCGGGCGGCTTCTGGGATGACCACGTGAAGCGGTACTCCAAGAGCCGCCGCAAGGCTCCGATCTACTGGCTGCTCCAATCGTCGAAGAAGAACTACGCCCTCTGGATCTACTACCACCGGCTCGACAAGGACATCCTCTTCAAAGCCCTGCTCAACTACGTCGAGCCCAAGATCCGCAGGGAGGAGGCCCGCCTCGACGAGTTGCGGTCCCAGAAGACCGCCCTCGGCCCCGCCGCCAAGGGGGCCAAGAAACTCGACAAGGACATCGACCGCCAGGACGCCTTTCTTTCCGAACTCCGGGACTTCGAGGACAAGCTCCGCCGGGCGGCGAACCTCCACCTCGACCCCGACCTCAACGACGGCGTGGTCCTGAACATCGCCCCGCTCCGGGAACTCGTCCCCTGGAAGGAGGCCAAGTCCTACTGGGACGATCTCATGGACGGCAAGTACGAGTGGTCGTCCATCGGCAAGCAATTGCGGGAGAAGGGGCTGGTCTCCGGTTCGTAGAACATGGGCTCAAGGCACCCAGCCCTTTGAAGGTGGTTTAACAATCTCGTAAGGCATTTGTGCGTAAGGAATTACGACATCTCTCATAAAGATGCGAATTCGGATCAAGAGAGGATTTCATTTATCTGTTGTCCTGTGTTTGG
>JBAUOX010000174.1:0-2126 GCA_049579985.1 Isosphaeraceae bacterium
TCATCCCGGCGTTGAGAAAGTAGAAGGGAGTGAGAAAGGCAAAGACGGTCGTCCGCAGGCGGCGGATGGTGTCCCGCTGATGGGCGAAGACGCCCGCCAGGGCCAGGCCGACCATGTAGGCGGGAAGCACAGCCTCGCTGTTGGACATCGTGGCCAGCGCTCCCAGACCAAAGAGGATGAAGAAGACCATCTTCACGCCCGGCTCGCTGACGTGCGTCGAGAATCGTGTAAAAAACCAGCGCACGAATCCCGGGGCGAACCAGAGCACGATGGCGGCCACCACCGCAAAGATCAGCAGGCTCCGATCGTAGTTGGCGAAGCAGGCGCCCAGGGCGACGACCGTCCCCAGATCGGTGACGAAGCAGGCAGCCAGGATCAACTTGCCGAAGTCGGTCTCGTTGAGGCCGGTCTCGATCATGACGGCGTAGACCACGGCGACGGACGTCGTCGAGAGGGCGATGCCGCAGATCATCGCGGCGGACCAGTCCCAGCCGCTGATGTAACGGGCATAGAGTATGGCCCCGATGAACGGGGCGGCGAAGCTGGCGATGCCGATGGACAGACTCTCCTTGAAGAACCGGCGCAGGATGCTGGGCTCGATCTCCGCACCGGCCATGAAGGTGAGCAAGATGCTGCCGAATCCCGCCAGGAACTTGATCCATTCGTTGGACTCGAGGCTCCAGTGCAGACCGAATAGTTGATGCTGGTTAAGCAGGAGAGCGATGTTCCCCGCCGCGGCCCCAACGAGAATCTCGACCAGGGCAACGCTCAGCTTGAATCGAATGGAGATGAAGCTGGCAAGCAGTGCCAGCCCCATCCACACAGTCGCGATCCCCCAGCCGATTTCCACGACAATGCGCCTCCAGCTTCCACGACGCAGGTTCAGGTTTGCCCCGCGCGTGCCCAATGCTGCTCCGCCATGAGGGCGATCAGGTTCACGCCCTGCGGTCGCAACCGGCCGGTGTTGACCGTCACGTGATAGCCCAGAGGGTCCGTCCAATCGGCGCCGAAGAAGCCCTGGTAGAACTGGCCTCGTTGCAGGTCGGTCTGTTCGATCAGCGCCCGCGCCGCATCTTCGGCCAGCCAGCGATGCTCCATCACCCACCGGAGACGAACCTTTGCGTCCGCGACCAGACGGACGTGAAACGCCCGAGGGTCATCCTCCAGGAACCGGCAACCGCCGCGACCGACGAAGAGCGCATCTCCCTGGGCAGCAAGCTCCCTCATGAGCTGGCTGAGCGTCTCGAAGCAGCGCTGGTGCAGGCTGCCCGGACGAAAGCGCTGGAAGATCCCGGCCGGCCGCTCGTCGACCAGCTCCAGCTCCGCCAGGCTGACACCCAGCCGCCGCTCCTCGTGCGCGAGCAGCTCGCGGTCGAACACCGACAACTTCAGCCGCTGGGCCAGAGTTGCTGCCATGCTGGAGTCTCCGGCTCCCAGCTCGCCCGTCAACGTCATGACCCGCCGCTCGGCGGACGAATCGGCCTCGCCCGATGGCCACTGCTGGCGCACCAGCGCGGCGACTCCAGCCACCACGTTGCCGAGGGGAACTCGCCCGGTATTGAGCACCAGGTTATAATGCACCAGTTGCGTGGCCGCTGCGCCGAAGAAGTAGCGGTTGAATCGCTCGCGCGTCCGGTCCACCTCGGTGCAGCGGGCCAAGGCCTGTTCCTGGCTCCAGCCTTCGAGCTCAGCCATGCGTCGGGCCCGCCAGGGGCGCGGTGCGACCAGTCGAAGATGGAAGGCATCCTCGCGGTTGCCCACCAGTTGATTCGTGCCTCGCCCGACCAGGATCACGTTGCCCTGGGCCACTGCCCGGTCAACGACCTCTTTCAAGCCATGAATGTACCGGTTGTGCGGCGGGTGAAGTCGGAACCGGTCGGCGACACCGATCGCCTGCTCATCCAGCGACTCGAGCTCGGCATCCGGAACGTGCTCGATTGCGGCCGCCTGGTGCATCAATTCCCGGTCGAGCAAGGTCCAGCCGATGTCTGCCGCCAGTCGTCTGGCGACCTCCGCGCCTCCGGCACCGTACTCCCGAGATACAGTGATCAGTCTCATGGGCACCTCTCCGCCAGGGGCAACAAAAAGCCCCGCGCGGAAGCTGCGCTTCCGGCGGGGCATGGTCG
>JBAUOX010000175.1:0-10475 GCA_049579985.1 Isosphaeraceae bacterium
CATGGCACCCGTACCCGTACCCGTCGCCGGGGCCAGACGCGAGACCATTGAGCAGCCGAAGCGAGCAAGTGGTCGGAGCTTCGCCTCGGTTGTCACCCGGAAACGCCCGTCATTGAACCGTGCCGGAGACTTCGCTGGTGTCTTGGTCTCAGACTTCTACTCTGCGTATGATTCGGTCACCTGCCACCAGCAGAAGTGCCATCTCCACCTGATGCGGGACATCAACGACGATCTGCTTCATAATCCCTTCGACGAGGAACTGAAGGAACTGGCAAGGAGGTACACGCTTACCTTGAAGCCGATGGTTGAAACCATCGACAAGCATGGACTGAAAACCAAGTTCCTGTCCAAGCACAAGCGTAACGCTGAGGCTTTCCTCAATTGGATAGGCAAACAAGAGGTCACATCCGATGTCGCCCAGGGCTACAAGTCCCGGATCGAGAAGTACGGGGAGCGGCTCTTCACGTTCCTGGACTATGATGGGGTTCCGTGGAACAACAACAATGCTGAGAACGCTCTCAAGCTCGTGGCGTCTCGCAGAAGGCTGTTCGACATCGGTCTCGGAGGCGGGTCTCAAGGACTATCTCGTCTTCCTGAGCATCTATCAAACCCTGAGACGCAAGGGGATCAGCATGCTGAGGTTTCTGCTCTCCGGTGAAACCGACTTGGAGAAGTTCGTGGCGTCGTATCGGAGGCGATGATGCCCATCCCTGACCTACCAATCTCCGTTGAACAGGGGCTTCTTGGGGCGATGACTCGTCGCCAGAGCCGTCGCTTTGACCACATACCTCACCCGCAGGTCCGAGTGGCTACCCCGGCTAGCTCGACTGCCTCGTCGATCATGGAGCAGACGAGTACGACGACCTTGCCGAGCGGGGAACAAGCGGGTCCGGGTTGGGGTTCCCTATCGTAGTCCGCACAAAAGTCCGTCCCGAGGAACGAGGAGAGTGATGGAGGGGGCGAAAAAGTGTTTGGATTCAGAAGATGGTGGTTGACTCCCTCCAGTCGTCTGAGACTTGATCTACTTCTCTTGGCGAGTGACATTGAATCAAAGTGATTGGAGAATCGACGGGAACCAGATCAGGAGTAGAGCCATGCCAATCGGAACAATCCGAGTCGAACTGATCTTCAGCCATCCCACCGGGAAGGCATCGGGATCGGGGATTGTACCACCCGAGGTTCTCAAGACATTGGAGGCGGAACGAAGCCATTACGGGATCGTGACAAAATGGTTGTATGAGATCGATCCGACTACCGGCCAGCGACTACCGGCCTTCACGCCGATCGAGGGTGGCCGTCTCGCTCTGATCGAGAGTCGGGGAATCGGTCACTGCGACCGATTCCTGGCTACCTTCGAGGTCAAGGAGGCCACCTACAAGGGGAAGAAGCAACGGCAGATGTGGCTGGTTGATGCAAAGTCACTCCAAGTCTCACGGGCCTTTGATCGATCATCGACCTCCTTGATGGGTACACCAACTCTCCGGGAGCGGCTTGCGGCACTCGAACACGAGCAGTGGGCTCACTGGACCCGCTACCTGCTCGATCACCTGACGCCCGAGAATACCGAGCTTTGGCGGCGGCAAATCGACACGCCCTACGAGGAGTTGAGCGAATCGGAGAAGGACAGCGACCGGGAATGGGCGGATCAAGTCCTCAGAATTGTTCAGGCGATAGGCTCGCCTTCCCAGTCATAGGCAGTGTGGGTCAAGGGGCTGGGCGACTGGCAGCAGTCGAACCGTCGCTGTGTCCGACTGCGGCACAGATTTCGTCGGCAGCTATCTCTCACACAACCCGGACGACTGCGGCCACTTCTGGCTCACTCTTTTCTGATCGGCAGTGGGCAGTGGATAGTGGGAGAAGTGGTGAAAGCGAAAGGAGGAGATCATGAATCAGAATAGCATCATGGTCGTGAAGCCCTACAAGTGGGAGGGCATGTGGGTCTTTGACGACGAAAAGACCGGTTTGCTGCGTGAGCCATTTGTGGCAGGTGTACCCGAGATCCTTGAAGCTCTACTGGAGCAGCAAGGCATCCCGGTGGAGGACGCTGAGAAGGGTTTTCGCCTAATTTTCTCTGCCATCCCTTTCCCTGGTCACCAGTTATCCGCCAGGCGAGTCGGGGAAGAGGGAGGCGGCAACTGGTATGAGGAATCGGTGAGCAAGGCTCGGGGTTGGCTGTGCCCCGCTTTGTTTCGGTACTTCGACACCGCCCCGGACAACATTCATGTCCGTGTCGAGCGTTGGTCGTAAAAACTTCTGATCTACAATGATCAGTTGAAGAGTCAGTCGAAACACGGAAGAGGCGTTTGGCTTCTAACCCACTCCACCAACCGACAGCCGGATGGAAGGCGGTGTTCGAGGCGTGACCTCTCTGCGAGTGACACCAGGATTCCCCACCGTCTACAAGGCGATCAATGACTTGAAGCGGAAGGACTAGCGACAACTGGCTTATCCAGTTCTAGGAAATACTCACGATGACCGTGATTCAAGGATACACGCAGTCTTTGCTCCTGCCGCAACTTCGATCCCTTGCTCTAAGCAAGCGGCAGCGGGAGATCGTCGTTGAGGATGTGTCACGAAGGCTGGAATCTCTGCTGTCTCACTGGAGCGATTTAGCATTCCGACGCACCATCCTCATTTTGGGGACCGAAGAGGCGTCCTTCTGGGAACCTTACACTGCAAGTCTGGAAATCCGTTCGCTGGTCGTTGTTGCTGTCAGAAATAGCTTGATTGAAGACCTCGGCGCATCCCATCCATATACCAAGGTGCTGGAATCCCGGAAAAAACTGCTTCGAGATGAGCAAATGCCTTCGATTACCAGCGAAGCCACGAAATATTTTGAAGCAGCGAATCTTGACGCTGTGCAGGTTCAGCCCGAACGGGATCTGTTTGGCGATCTACGTCGTCGATTTCCGAATGCATGGCATGCCTTGCCACTTCTTAGCGGCTCATCCGAGAATGAGATTGCGTGCGAACTGCCGATCGAGGAAGCCGAATCGATGGATTCTTCGGCTTCAAAGTGGGAGGTTCAGCACCGCAACGTGGTTGCGAGCGGAATCGATCCGAGGTTGGACGTTCACCTTGTGGACATGCTCAGACAGATCAAGCTAAGGGAAGTTCAGATGTTTTTTTCGCCCTCCTTCAAGTTCATCACAAGGAACCCTGAGAAGCTACTCTTCATCATAGATTATGTTCTGCGATATGGTGGAACGCTGATGACGCTGAACTATCTCTTATCGCCCACCTATCTCGCTCGCCGAAATCCGTTGATTCGTCCGGCCCATTACACGTCTGAGATTGAGGCGCAAGTAGCCAGCCCTAAAGGTCTTAGCGAACGACACAAGGAGTTGCTGGCTTCGCTGTTTGGTGATGGCTGACATCGAACGCCGCTCTTCTGGCGGAACTGCCCCCCAGGGGTCGATCCGTGCGGCGAAATGGGCGAGTTTCACACGTTTTGTTACCGGTGCCCAGAGTTCCGCACTGACATGCTGGTGACCGTAGGCGATGTCGTTGAGCGAGAAGGATTCTGGTTCGCCGAGCTTCTTCCCGCAGAAGCAACTTGCGTCGAGTAGCGGGTTCTCTGCCGGTTCCTTCCCAATCGGCTTGGCGAAAGTGCCGTTCCGCTGGAACTACCTGGAGCGATTCTTCGACATGGAGTTCCTCGGCGGCTTCGTTGGTGTTGCTCAGGATCAGGAGACGCTCACCCTGCGACCCGAGATCGCCTGGGCTGTGAGAGAAGCACTGGCTACTGAATGATTCAGACCTCCCAAGGGCAATGGAAACCGCCAAGAAGTCGGTGGCTCAACATTCGCCGCTTGGGAAATCCGCTTCCTGGCAAGGTTCGAGCTTGGAATCACCCGACCCCCGCAGCCCCGATCCCGATCAACTCTCAGAGGATCAGGGCAGGCGACCCATCTCATCACTCGGGGTCAGGGGGCAGCGGCTTGAACGCCTCCGCAGGCTCGAATGCACCGGTCACATCACCGACACGATCCGGGCTGTTGACGATATCGAGCTTCTGGACCTTGGCACCTTCGCTGAAGTCCAGCTTGTTCAACTTGACCCAGACGATGTTCGGGCTGGTCGTGGACTCGAAGTAGTAGACGCCATTCGTCAGGTCCGCAACGGTTCGCCAGATGGTCTGTGACGTGTTCGGTTCATCGGCTTTTGACGTGCCGAATGGCTGGGCGACGTTCCGCATCACGCTGAGCACACCCGCCACCCCCTGCCGCTGGTTCTTCGGCTCGGGCAGCCGCCCCACGTAGAAGGCGGCACGCACGAACCGATCCGCCGCCTTAACGCTGCCAGGAAGTTCCTCCTCGCCGCCGAAGCCCTTGTACTTCTTCAACCCCTCCAGTTGCTTGTCGAAAGGGGGCGAGTTGGTCATCACACGGGCTTGAACCCCGTGAAAGATCTTCGCCTTGGACCCGACGTACTCGATGACGGCGCTGTCGCCCGTTCTGTCACCCAGCGCCAGGTGAACGGTGAGCGGCTTCTTGAAAGAGTCACCGGCAGAAGCCCAGAGGATCTGGACATCGTGGGCTTGAAAATACGCTACCGCCTCGTCCACCGTGGCGAAATTGTCCAGGCAGAACTGGAGCCACTGGCTCACGCACAAACCGGGGCGTCCCTCGTCCCGCTTGCCAAACTCGCTCTCGGCGAGCCAGAGCATGTTGCCGCTGAAGCCCTTCTCGTTCATGCCGTCTGTGGTCCCCACGTCGTACCCGCTCACGCCGACGCTGCCGTACTTGGCTGTCCAGGTGAGGGCGTACTTGGCTGCCAGCCCGTCCCGTTTGATTCCCCTCGGGAAGACCCAGAGATTCGATCGCAGGTCTTCCATCCAGTCCATGTTGCGGCCGACCAGGACGTAGTTGCCGTCCTTGGACGTGTAGAGGACTCGGCTGCACGCCGAGGCTTGCTGGCCGACAAGGAAGATGCCCGCAAGCATGCCCCCGCAGCATGCGGCGATGAGTAAGCGGTGAGGGAACGTCATGATCCAAGCCTCTCTTCGCATTGACGCTTCGTCGGAAGGTGACTCCTTCGTCGGCGGTCTCAAGTCCGGCAGCAAGACCACCTGGGCATCATACCTGAAAGTTGTTTGGAGGTTCAGGGCTTTGGTGGGATTGGCTGGTGATCGGGGATCATCCTCGACTCTGGCATCCTTGGCGGACACGCCACTGGAATCAACAATCGAAGAATCGGAACCATTATCGTGC
Organism: Isosphaeraceae bacterium; assembly: GCA_049579985.1. Taxonomy (GTDB): domain Bacteria; phylum Planctomycetota; class Planctomycetia; order Isosphaerales; family Isosphaeraceae; genus Aquisphaera. The sequence continues at coordinate 5,214 of JBAUOX010000175.1, forward strand.
GATTCCACTCTTCAACCGTCTCCACAATAAGCATTTTGTACGCAACTCGCTCGACTTGGAAGACACGAGCGGGTCGCCGAGATCCGTTGTTACAAGGGCAATCGGTGGATCGGGAAGGGGCTTACCGAAGAACCTGATCCTCACGGCTTGCTTGAGATGAACTCGGGCTCGGCGTCCGCCGAACGCAGCAGGCATGCCGTGAGATAGCCAAACCCGCCGCTGGTATCCAGACGAATTCGGGTGGAATTCACGTCAGGCTTCGAAAACTGGACGTGGCCCGTGACCTGAACCTTGCCCGGAAACTCCAGGGGCCACTTCGACAGGTCTTTGTGAGCACCGATCCATACGGGGTACTCAGGCTGCCATTTCCGATCTGTTGCGGAGCCCAAGAGTGGCTTCATGACCGAGCGCTCCCATTTTCTGCGATGCAGCGCCGCAAGCTGCTCTGTCACACTTGCCGCTAACTCGAACGACAGCCCGCAGTGCAAGAACAAGTGACCCGGCGACTCGACCACCCAGGGCAACGTGGCGAGGAACGCCAGATGCTTGACTGGGATCGCTCTCTTCAATTCATCCAGATCCTTTTCCCACTGCCCCCCACCTTGATTCGGTCTTCGACCGAGGTAGCCCAGGAAGGTCTGGTCGTGGTCATAGCGGCTCAAGTAGCTCTCGATCCAGTAGGGTGAGGGAGGACCGTCATCGAGCCGAGCGGCTCGCACCAGGGCAAGATCGTGGTTCCCCAGGATGGCGGAACCACCCAGTCGTCGGCTCAGTAAGTCGAGTACCAGGTCGATCGTCCCAGGGACATCCTCACCCCGGTCAACGAAGTCGCCCAGGAAAACCAACGCACAGTCGTCCCACTCTGAGACCATTTCGAGCCGGGTGACCAACCGCTCCAGTTGATCAAGTTGCCCGTGCAGGTCAGCGATGGCGATGATCGGGTAGTTCAGACTCGGGGGCAGGGTCATTCCATCGCCCTTTACCCAGGTGTAAGTGCACAACCTCTTCTATCCGTTCATTGTACTCAGTTCCTCTGACGCTGAAACAGTGCCAGAGAACGGCACAGGAAGTAAACGACAAACTCTCTGTGCCGATCATCAGGTTGAGGATGCAATGCACAGCCTCTGTGACACCCTATATCCGTACTGTGGACATAGGTGATGGAACGACGGAAAGTTTGACGTATTTCCCCGATTCCCATGACTTGACCGAGTAGGAGAGTTTTCCTGGAGTCCATTGGGCAACAGGCTGCCCCTGATCCCTCCAGTATGGTCTGATCGCTCTCGGTCGGATGCTCCTTCCAGACAGCTCGACACCTGATGCCATCGATACGGAGGATGTCAATCTTGTTGAACGTCCTCTTGCTTGTCTGGAGTACACGCCAAAGCGTTTCAATCTCATGGGCACCATCGCTAACCATGAGAGATTCCGCAACTATCATGACGCACGTCCTTGTTCTGAGCCACTGTCCGGGAAGTCTGACGGAGGAATGCCACATGGGTGTCGAAGCCAGCTATCGCCGCATCAACGCCCTGCCGACCACCGACACCCACCGGAAGCGGCTACACCCGAAGCCGGTCAAGGTGGTGAACATGCTCAAGCCCACGGTCAGACACGTCACCGAGATCGTCCCGCAGGGCATCGTCGCCAAGCTGCCGCCGACCCCGCCCCAGTGATCGAGGTGGGGTTCACGGCCTCGGCTCAGTGGACGACCCCGGCCACCCCTGTTGAGCCAGCGTGGGGTAGTCCGTATAGCCGTGATCGTCCCCGCCGTAGAATGTTCGCACGTCCCAAGGATTCAAAGGGGCGTCGAGCCGAAACCGCTCCACGAGGTCGGGATTGGAGATGAATGGCCGAGCGTACACCACGAGATCGGCCCGCCCCGCCGCTATCGCCGCCTCTCCCGTTGCCTTGCTGAACCCGCCCACCGCCAGCAGCGTCCCGGAGTACACCGGACGGAGCAGGTCGATGGGATTGAACGCCGGGCCGGTCCCCCGCCCGTAACCACTATCGTAGCCGACGTGAAGGTAGGCGAGGCCCAGCGGGTTCAACGACCGGGCGAGGTAGGTGTACGTCTCGGCGGGGTCGGCGTCGAAGATGTCATTGACGGTGAAGCCGGGGGCGATCTTGACGCCGATGCGATCCGCACCCCGCACGCTGCACAGAGCCTCAACCACTGCCAGTGTGAAGCGGGTCCGCCCCTCCAGCGAACCTCCGTAGGCGTCGGTACGACGGTTCGACCCCGTTACCTGAAACTGATTGGGAAGGTAGCCGGTCGCCGCATGGAGTTCCACCCCGTCGAAGCCCGCCGTGATCGACAACGCCGCTGCCCGGCGATACTCTTCGATGACAGCGGGTATTTCCTCCGTCTCCAAGGGGCGGGGCGTCTCGAACAATACTTTGGAGCCGAAGGTGTGAACCTGCCCGGAAACAGCGATGGCCGAAGGTGCGACGGGCAGGGCGTGGTCGGGCAGCAGGGACGAGTGGGACACCCGCCCGGCGTGCATGAGTTGCACGAAGATACGGCCCCCGGCAGCGTGGACGGCATCGGTCACTTTCCGCCAGCCCGCCGCCTGCTCTTCCGTGTGCAGGCCGGGTGGGTAAGTGTACCCCCGCCCCATCGGGCTTGGATGCGTTCCCTCGGTAATGATGAGTCCCGCCGAGGCTCGCTGCGAGTAGTAGCGGACCATCCTCTCGGATGGGACACAACCCTCGTCGGCCCGGATGCGGGTCATGGGCGACATGACGATGCGGTTGGGCAGTTCCAGCGGCCCGACCTTCACCGGCGTAAACAGCCCTGGTTGCTCTCGCATGTCACATCCCCCTGATGTCGCAACCGGATTGACGGCGTTGCGGTCGTCGTGTCGTTCCTGTCCGTTCCCTCGGCGGTCGAATGACTTTTCAGCCGTTACTGCGAGCAGACCCCGCCATCGACGGGCAGCGTGTGGCCGGTGACGTAACGGGCCTCGTCGGAGAGCAGCCACACCACGGCGTCAGCGATCTCTTCCGGCTGGCCGATCCGCCCCATCGGGACGAAGGCGGCGTAGCTGTGCGGGTCGCCGCCCGTCCCCTTCGCCAGCAGCGGCGTTTCGACCGGGCCGGGGCCGACCGCATTCACCCGGATGTTCTTCTTGGCATAGTCCAGCGCCGCCGCCTTGGTCATCCCGGTGACGGCGTGCTTGGTGGCGACGTACAGCGACCAGCCGGGGTAGCCGTTCAATCCGAAGATCGAGGACGTGTTCACGACGGCCCCGCCACCTGTCTTGAGCATTTGCTCGATCTCGTACTTCATGCAGTAGAACACGCCCTTGACGTTCACGTCGAACAAGGCCGTCACCTTGTCGATGTCCTGTTCATGCAGCGGAACTTGCTGCCCGTCCATCCCGGCGTTGTTGAAGGCCAGGTCGAGACGCCCGTACTCGCTGACGGTCCGCTCGACGAGCGCCTTCACGTCGCCTGGTCTGCTCACGTCTGTCTTCTGGAACACGGCCCGGCCCCCGGCCTGCTGGATCAGTTGCACGACCTCTTCGCCCTTGGCGGCGTCCCGGTTGCCGATCACGACCGCCGCCCCCGCCTTCGCCATCGCCAGGGCAGTCGCCCTGCCGATACCCGTCCCGCCGCCGGTCACGATCCCGACCTTGTCATTCAAGTTCGCCATGCCAATCTCCTTTCGACGCTCAACAGCGCCCATCACCGACCGAACTGCGAACGATCTCCGCACGTTTGCACGCCGGTTGCTGGACGGCGACGGGACACCGCTTTAACTCTCAGATGCCGCCTTCAACAGCGGCCCCCGGTTTTCCGTGGCCCACTGGCAGAACCCTTTCGAGTGTCGTCCGGTCACGAACGGCCCGTCGTCTCGCACGGTGCCGATATACCCCATCCGACCGTCCATCACCTGCCGCATGAACTCGACCCCGGCCTCGGCGTACCACGACTCGACCGGGATGTTGCCGGAAATGACCCCGGCAGGCAGAACCTCAAAGCGTGATTCATCGCTCATCTTGTTGTCTCCCCGGTGATCGTTCGCCTATCCCGGCTGGATCGAGCGATTCCACGACCTGATCATGATGATAGACTCGATCCGAAGGGGCAATCCCCCTTCGGCCTTCAATCCCCTTATGATAGACGTGATCCCGCCGACCGGGGAACAAGTAGGACAGGGATCGGGTTCTCGTCGTTGTCCGCTTTGAACTCCGTTCCGAGGAACGAGGAGTGCAACCGGGCTGATGGCGCTTTTTCTTGGATCGTCGAGTTCCTTCATGGATATTATCAGTGAGTAGTCCCATCTTCGAGATTCGCCAGGTCGGAGGACAAAACATGTGGTGTTGCCCGAAGTGCCGATCCAAGGTCGATGACTCGTTCGAGGTTTGCTGGTTCTGCGGGACGACTGCTGATGGCATCGAAGACCCGAACTTCGTCACCGCCGATGAAGCCGATCCGATTCCCGATGAGGAGCTTCCGGAGGGAACCGATGTCGATGATCCTCTCGCAGACTTCGCAGGAACACCCATGCCAGCTCTCGTCGAATGCTACATGGCAAGCGACACGATCGAGGCGAAGTTCATTGCTGACCAGCTAATGGAACAAGGCATTCCTGCGATCGCCGACAGGTTCGAGGTGGCGAGCGATTCTTTCCGACGCTCACGCTAGTGAAGTGACGGGGCTGGGCCGCTTGATGACCCGAGAGGGTGGAGCCGAGGTGGATGATGCCGAAGGAAATCTTCCCGTCGTCGTTCGAGTGCGACTGCGGGCACCAGTCGGATTTCTGTGAGGGGACGGTCAATGAGATGAAGCGCATGAGCCGTAGCAAAGAGGTCCGGCTGGGCGATGGCTGTGGTCCGGAGGAACACTTCATTGTGTTCCGAGGCGGAAAGATGGTTGACATTCAGTGCCCGAAGCAGAGGCAGAAGAAGATCGCACGAAAGACCGGTAAGAAGCCATGAGCACCAAGAACCGAAGGCGACTACACGCCGTCATCGACGCCAGGCTATCCGCCATTGCCACGTCCTTGCGGGAGCCTCCCCCTTGGAACGAACCTTGGCTCCGGCTCGGCCCGGAGTCCACCTGGGAGGAGCGGCTGTTCGTCTGCCAGGCGGTTCGGATTTCGGGCTCCATCGCTGCTGAGGCGGGTTAGGGCCCGCAAAAAATTAAGCGTTACAAACGAGGGAGGAGAAGGTATGATACGAGAATGAGCAAAGCCGAAGAACTTGAGCGGAAGTACGCCTTGCTGTTTCCGCACCTCAATGAGCGACAGCAACA
>JBAUOX010000176.1:0-2200 GCA_049579985.1 Isosphaeraceae bacterium
GGAGTGTGTCGGGGTCGGTTCGCCAGCCCCGCGCCAATTCCTGCACCGCCGCCCGGTGAACGTACCAGTTCTGGTCGTTGCGGGCGCGGTCCTTGAGGAAGGGGAGGGTGTCGGGGTCGGTTCGCCAGCCCCGCGCCAGCTCCCGCACCGCCGCTTCTCGCACCTCCTCCTCTCCATCATTGTTAGCCCGATCCTTCAACCAGTTCAACGGGTTGGGAAGTAGGCCTGGGCGGGCAAGCAAGCGAACGGTTTTGCCCCGGATCGATCGACGCTGGTCTGCGAGGTCCGTTTCTTGCCTCTCTTCGTACCAGAGCGGGAAATCGAACTCCAACAACGGCATCAGAGCTTGGGTGAGAGGTTCGCGAACGGCAGCCAGGAAGGCCGGGTTGCGAACCTCGTGGAAACACTGGGCCGCCAGAAAGACGTGGTGGTACTCGTAATCGTCTTGGGCCGCGCGGGCGATGAGAAAGGCAATGAGCTGCTCGACGAACCGGGCATCGATCATCCCGGCGATCAGGCAGAGCACTTCGTGCCAGGTCTCGTCGGCCCAGTGGGCGCCGAAGATCTCATCCCGTAGTTCCTCGAAGCTCAGGCTTTGCTCGCGCTGGAATTGTCGGACGATCTTGGAAGCGCAAAAAAACTCGAGGAAGGTCCGGTGGACGAAGGCGTAGCTGTCGCCGCCCAGGTAGCAGAGGATGAAGTTGCGCTGGCGGAGCTGGTCCACCAGCGCACGGGCCACGCCGAGGGGTTGGGTGACGCTCAGGGTGTCCTTCAGATAGTCCTGGAGCAAGGCTTCCAGACCCTCGCGGGCGATGATGTTGCCGGCCAGGCCCGAGCGACCGGATTGCATGGACCAGGCCACTTGGCGAAGGATCTCGGCCTTCTCCGGGTAGCCGATCATGCCCTTGAACTCGGGGTGGCTCTCCAGCGCGCGCTCGGTGTCCCACTGATGGAGCAAGACCCGGGCGGCCTGCTGGTAAAGTTCGGCTCGGTCGCGAGGCAGCTCCTGGTTGCGGTTGAGGATGGCCATCATGGTGAGCAGGAGCGGGTTGCCCGCCAGCTCGGCGATCGCCCGGCTCCCCTCGATGGCCTGTGCCAGCCGGTGGCGTTTGAAGGCACGGTCGGCGGGGTCGGTGAAGGTCTGCTCGTGCCAATGATCGAGGAACGCCTCGACCTGCTCGGGCTCGAAATCCTGGAGCAGGAAGTGCCGGAACTCGGCGTCCCGAAGCCGCTGGGGCTTGTAACCGATGACCCGCGACGTGACGATGATCGGCGCGGTGGGGTATTCGTTGCTGAGGCGGTGGATGTCGTTGACGACCTGCTCCCGCCGGGGCGGGTCGAAGACCTCGTCGAGCCCGTCCAGGAAGAAGACCGCCGCATTCGGTCGCTGCAACAGGCGGTCCAGGTCCACCTGGTTCAGTCGGTGATAGGTTTGCGCCTCGTTGAGGTAGCGGAGGAGGCTTTTGTTCGAAGGGCATTCCCAGCGGTCGTACTCGCGGAGCTCGATCAGCAAGGGGAGCGGCTTGGTGTAGAATTCGCTCGGGTCGGTGATCCGGGCCCAGTCCAGGGCGAGGAACCGCAAGAGCGTCGATTTGCCCGCGCCAGGGTCCCCCAGGATCACCAGCCGGGGGAGCCGGTCGTCATCCACAACTTCCAGGACCGGGCGGACCGGCTGTTCCAGGTATGACCGCCGGCGCTCCTCGGCCTCCTCACCAGGTGATTCGTCGGGGACCAGCTCGCCGCGCTCGCGCAAGCGCTTCAGGTGCTCCTTGGGCAGCTCGAGCACCTGGGGATAGTACTCCTGGCACTCCCGGACCGACTGGGGGACGAAAACGCTCCACAGTTTCACGCCGCTGTAATACGCGCCGGTGGTGTCGAGGCTCTCGAAGTTGAGGTTGCCGTATCGCTCCATGACGGCCGAACGGTAGACCTCGATGTCGAAGCCCGGCGGCAGGCCGGGAATTTGGCGGATGACCGTGACAATCTCACCCAGGGCCTGCGACTCGAAAACCTCGCGCAGCTCGGACGAGTGGTCGCGAATCTCCTTGATCTTGCGGCTGACCCGCTTGACGACCCGCTCCCAGGAAAAACCATCGGGCAACTTGTGGCGGCTGGTAATCGCCTGCCAGCCTTGGGCGAACCGGCCGGGGTCCAGTCGCGGGTCCGTACTGGCGAAAGCATCACCGAGAGCCTCCTTGAC
>JBAUOX010000177.1:0-13447 GCA_049579985.1 Isosphaeraceae bacterium
GTCAGCATGTGCGTCTTGCCGCCACCCATCTGCGTGACCAGCGTCTGCACCGGAGCGGTGTTCTCGGTTTTTCCGGCGAGGCGACGCAGCACGAGGCCCGAGTTGTCCCGCAACGCCCGCGTGAAGCAGGTCCGCGAGAAAAACTGCTCGGGCTTCTTGTAGTCGTCCGGGGCGGAGCCCGCGACCACATGCTCGAGCGCGATGGCGAACTCGTCCGGATTGAACGAGCGCCCCTCACGGACTTCTTTGCGGGGCGTGACCAGTCTGTACCAGGGTTCCATAATTGCGTTTTCCGCTGTGGTTGACTTGAAAGGTCATGGTTTCTTCGGACCAAGTCGATAGCGCCCGGGCCTCATCACTACAAACCGTCCGACCAGATCGTTGCCGCGGTCGGCCACCAGTTGAACCACGTCGCCAGGCAATGGCGACCGCGCGCCGGCTGGATAGCGGATCAGGATAACGCCCCCCGTCGCTTGCTGGTCGGCGTAGACCAGCCGGCCAAAATCCTTGACTTCCGTCAGTAAGATGCGTTGTTCTTGTCCGGCAAGTTCCAAGACCTGCTCATCATCGGCGCGCGGTGAAACGTCGGCGACGGCGAGCACGTCGTGCCCAGCGCCTCGCAGAGCACGGACCACTGCGAAGTCGCAACTCTCATCGGCCAGAAACAGCACGGCTTGCTCCTACGTCGTGGTTCCTGTTGATCCGGCGAGGATGGTTTCCTCGTGTGCCACCAGGTCGGCCGCGTACGCGAGTGCTGCCTGGATGTCCTCACACGTCAGCCGTGGATAGGCGTCGAGCAGCTCCGCTTCGGTTGCTCTTTCGCTTAATTTCCGCAGGATGAGTTCCACCGGGATTCGCGTGCCGCGAATCACCGGTTTTCCGAGCATCACCCGAGGGTTCACTTCGATACGTTCGGTAATGGACAGGGAAGTCGTCTCCTCACCTCACATGGTTAGGCCGTTAGCACTTGTTCCTGCGTCAGCCAGGCGGCGTATTCGAGCGCTTGCTGAATGTCGTCGCGTTCCAGGTCGGAATAACCTTGCAGCACCTCATCCCAGGTCGCTCCGTGGGCGATCTGCCCCACGATGACGGAAACCGGAATCCGCATGCCGCGAATGCAAGCCCGGCCGCCCAGGATTCTCGAATCAAAAGTGATGCGGTCAAACACGGCTTTCTCCTTCTATTGTTCACCTCGGGACCGCCAGGAGCATGGCATCGAGCAGACGCTTCTCGTCGCTGTCTTGCGGGTAGAGCGCCGACAAAGCGTTGGCGAGCCGTAGAAAGTCCGGCCCGCGTTCTGTCTCGGCCTTGAGCAAGGCGCGGAGCGCATTGGCCCGGCCGGACGATTGCAGCAGCATCGCCGCGTGGACGTGGTCGAGTGTCGTCGCACCGCGGTGCTTGTGCAGCGATTCGTCGGAGACATCGACAGCCCCTTTTCGCCGTCGGCCCTTGATCGGCGTGGGCGTCGGATCGTCATCGAGGGGGAAAAGGGTCGCCTGGATCGGGCCGGTGCGGTGCTTCTCCAGGCGATCCGCGACGACTCCGGCCCCGTCGTCGCCGAAAAGTTGCCCGGCCCTGTCTAACACGGGGACGAGTCGGACGATTCCCTTCTCCGTCTCGATGCAGCGGCCTTCCCAAGCATCGAGGTGAATGCCGAGGGGCTGGGCGAAGCGCCGGGCCACGTCGAACGGCAGCGACAGCCCCTTCTTCCTTTTCTTGCTCGTCGGAGCGTTGTCTTCGTCATCATCGTCTGACTCGGCGTCTTCATCTTCGTCGTCCGTGGTCAGGACGGGTTCAGCGCCTTGCGTCGTGGCCTGAAGGGTCCAGAGGAAGAGAGCCGTCAACCGGGCGTCCTCTTCGAGCGCCCCAGCGGCACCGTTTCGGGCTTTCGATTCCGCCGCACCGAGTACTTGCTCGAGCGCCGCCCGACCAACGACTTCCCACACATACGCCAAGAAGCCCCGCTTATGTGGCTCCCGCGATTCGGGATCGCCGCCCAAGGGGATTTCTCATTCCTCGGCGTCCACAACCTTTGAATGACGGCTGAAGACCTCCAGCGCCGGCCCGATGCACGCGAAGACGAGGTCGGCACCGCGAACGCCTTCTTCTTGGAGGTGACTCATCCAGTCGGCGACTCGTTTTGGCAACTCGCGAAGTAACTGGCCCCAGTCGCCGATCGGGGCATCGTCAGGCCGCGGCCGGCACACGAGGTGAACGCTCGACGCCAAAGATGCGTTGTCACGGGCGTTCAGTCGGGATTGCATCTCTGTCGTAATCGGCCAAGATGCAGTGATGACCCAGCCGCCCGTAATCATCGACCCAAGCAGTGCTTCCCAACCTTCGGTCGTCTTGTGAGCGAAGACCACACACGCGACACCCTCCTTGCGGACGAGGCGAACGCCCTCGGCCATCGCCATACCGACTCGTTTCTCAAAATGATCTCTTGTTTTCGCTTCGGGAATCAATCGATGGGGACGGTCAACAACGCATTCCTCCTTCTTTGGCGTCAGCCCAGGTGACACATTGCTCGTGAGCGAACGGATTTGCCAGATGTGGAAGAAGTCGCTTAGATGGGCGTAGGGAATGGCATCGTAATACGGTGGATCAGTAAACCACACCGCAGCGCTTTCGGCTGGCAACGGATGGTTGCAAGCGTCCGCTTGCTGGACCGTCGCAGGGCGTCCCCCGGCGATGTTGGCGGACTGGATTGATTTGGACGTCCCGGACACGATCGTCGCGAAAGACCCACTTGACTCACCCCAAGTCACCGACTCGGCAAAGTCCCATGCCATGGGGATGTCGTGTCGTGCCAAGGTCTGCCTTGGGCACTCTGCCAGCGGTTCCCAGCGTGATGTCGCATTGCCAAGATCAGCGACCTTGCCAACGCAAAGAGTTAGCATCTGATTGAGTTGACGATCACTCTCGCTGTGTTTCCTCGTGCATCTGCTGAGCATGACCATCGAAAGCAGTTGCCGACTTGCGAATATGTCTCGGAAGAAATCAATCCCGTAGATTGGAAGAGAAATACGGCGAAGCTCAGTTCTCGGAATCGCTTCATCCGGGACCGGACTCAGCCCGTCTGGCCGATTCATCAAGGCGACTTCCTTCAACCGCTGCTGGGCCTTCCAGACGGCGGCGTAATCGGCGGCGGTCGGCAGTCGGTATCGGCGACCCGCTTGCCCCTCGCGCATCGTTACCACGGCCAGGAGTGTCGCCCCGCCAGTGCGGCTTCCTTTCGCGTCAAAGACCACATCCGCCCCGCCTCGCTGGGCAGCGAGTTGTGACCGCACTCGTTCGGGGGCCAACACCGCCTTGCAACAGACGCAACTTGCCTTGGCCCGGCTGACCGTGCCGCCGCGCACGTCCTTTTCGGTCGTTGGCGTGAACATCTCGAACTCGACGTGGGGATCGCCCTTCGGCGGTCGAACGACCTTGGTCCGCAACGCTCGTCGACGTTCGGCCTTCTTGCACAGCCAGAACGACCGCACCAGCGGAATCTCAGACCCGCAATTGGGCGCTTCGCATCGCACAGTCCGCGCCCACAGGTAGGCGATGGGCCGCGCGCCGTCCGTGTCCCGCGGGTAGAACTCGGCCAGTTCATTCTCGGCGGCCATCTTCACCTCGGCCCCGACGCGGCGCAATTCCTCCGCCAGTTCCGGGCCGTGCCGGGGAATGTCTTCGAGCAGCACCTTGTTGATGAGGCAGGCGACCGGGTTCAGGTCGCTGGCGAAGGCGTCACATCCAAGCCTCAGCGCTTCCAGCGGGATCGACCCGCCGCCGGCGAACGGATCGACGACCAGCGGCGTTTCCTCAGGGTGGGCGGCCTTCACCAGCCCACGAGCGATCTCCAGATAAGTGCGGTTCGAAGAGTTATCCCAGTCGGCGAAGTCCCCGATGAAACGCAGAAGAGCGGCGCGTAAATCGGCATTTTTTGCACCAATCTTTCCGGTCGTCTTGCCGAGCAGAGATCGCGCCGTCGTTTTGAACTCAGCCGGGCAATGCCGGTCCTCAGGGTCCGGCAAGAGCAGCGCCATCAGCATCGCCCGGCATGCCCCTAGAGGCCGCCGCGCCCACCAGAGATGCAGCGTGGAGGGGTGGCCGTGGCGAATCGACTTCTCGCGCGCGGAGTGTTTCGAGACAACCGCGATCGGGAAGTCCACCTCGGCCAGACGCTTGCATTCCTTGGGGATCATTCATCCATCTCAGGTTGATTGCGCGCGAAGCAACTGGAGTCCGCACAAGGTCTCGGCGGCCTCGTAGTGCTTGAGATTGTTCGTCAGCAAGGGCACGTCATGACGCAAAGCGGTGGCGGCGATCCAGGCATCGGAAGGGGCGATGGGCCGGCCGGCGTCTTCGCAGACGGCCACGACCCGCGCCCAGGCCCACGCCAGGTCGCGGTCGTAGGGAATCACGACATAACGGCGCAAGGCGGCTTCCAGTTGCTCGACCTTTTCCGGGCCCCAGCCGCGCTTCAAGGTCCACTTGAACAGCTCGGCGATCGAGACGGAACGCCAGCGCCGGCCGCTTGCCCTTGAGCAGGGGACGAAACGGCTTGGCGCGCGGGCTGTTCTTGAACAGGTAACTCGCCACATCCGTGTCCAAAATCAAGGAGCCGCTCATGGGAGTTGCTCCAGCTCGCGTTCACGCCAGCGCAGCAAGGCTTCCTCGAAGCCATCGTTCAGTTCGTCCGTGGGCCAGCCACCGAAGAGATCTGTGACTACCCCCGGCGCGGAAACTCCTTGCCGCTTGGCCAGTTCGTCCAGGGAGCACGACTCCCAGAAGTCGGCGGGGGCGGGTGTGATCGGTTCCACGCGCACCGGAGTGCCATCCGGCAGCGGCAGCAACTGATCCAGAACCACCATGCCCTTCTCGATGTGCCCAGGAAAACTCATTGGCGTTTCCCCAAAAAAAGAACCCCACCCGAGGCCTTACGGCAGGTCGAACGGGGAGCGGATGGTTTGCGGCTGATCTTCATGCAATAGATCCGTTGTGAAGTCCCCAGCGCACTCAGACGAGGTTCGTGGTGTCCATGCGGTAGTGCGCGACCTTGGTCACTTTTACCCATTCCAGACGGGCGGGGTCGCGGATCGGTTCGCGGAGTTGCGGCTTCGTGTTGCAGTGGGTGACGACGTAAAGCCAGTAGCAGTCACGGCGGTCCTCGGCGACCCGTCGTTCGTTCGGGGTGAGCAGCACGCTGCCATCGGTATCGCCGATCCCCTTGACTTCGATCAGTCGGAGATTCCCGGAAGCCAGATCGACGCTCGTGATGTCATAGCCCAGGTTCTTCTCGGATACGTCGAAGACCTGCCGGCCCTGTGCCCGCTCGTGTTCCATGACGACGCGCATCGCCGTCGCCTCAGTCACCGGGTTCGGCCGCAAGCGGCGAACCTCGGGCGATGCCCGGTCTGGGTGGGGCAAGACAAGGATCGACGTGATCCGTTCGACCGCCTGGAGGGTGAGTGACCGCTCTTGCTGGAGTTCCTGTCGGCGACGCTCGCGGCGGGCCAGTAACTCGGTGTGCCGCGTCTCGGCCTGCGCCATGCGGCCTTCCGCTCCCTGCGCCTTAGTGTCGACCTCGGCGGCGGCCCGGCCAATCTCCTCGTCGGCCTTGGAGAGCAATTCGGTCAGCGACAATTCGACGTGGTCGGCGATCCGGTCCACCTCGGTGAGCCGTTCGGAGCGGACCTCGTCGAGGAACGGTCGCAGACCGTGTTCGTGGAGCCAGGTCGAGGCTTCAGGCAGGTGAGCGACTTCGGGCAACGGGTCGGGAGACTCGGCTGGGGTGAGGTCGCCCAGGACAGCCGGCTCGCGCTGGACCGGGTCGTGGCCCTCGCTGACTTCGACGGCGAACATCCGTTCGTGGATGACGTGCCCGAGGCCATCGACGACGCGGGCGCGGTAGAAGTCGATGCGGGCCGGCACTTCGTGGGCGAGCGAGAAGAAGCAGGCTCCCTTCTTGAAGTCCTCTTGCGAGGAATAGAAGGTGTGCCGGCGGATCGCCTCGAAGAGCGGATGGCCGGGCGTGACCCATTCCAGGTTATTCGTGTCGGCCGTCTCGCGGTGGGTGGACAGCCGCGGATACTTCGCCAGGAGTGACGGCAGACGCCAGTCCGGGTTCCGCTCGTAGTTCTTGAGCACGTTCGGCGTGCGGCCCGGATCGAAGGTGTGCGGGAGCGACGGCACGGCCTTGAGAGCGAGGGTCGCGAACCCCGCCGCGTCGGACAGGAAGCGGGCGATAGTTTCGGGGATGACGCGGCGCTCTTGCGCCTTGGCCCGACGCTCGATCAGCATCTCCAGGTTGAGCCGTTTGGACGCCAAGCCTTCCAGGGCGTTCTGGCAGATGGCCCGGAACCGGCCCTCGTCCACGTTGTGCAGGAGACGGTCTTCGAGGTCGGCGTCGCCCAGGTGGCCGGCGTAGTAGTCGCGCAGCACACGCTCGATCTGCATCGACTTCACGTCGGCGTAGGCATCGACATCGAGCAGTTGCAGGAAGAGGCTGAAGTTGGCCGGGTCGCCCTTGTGGGGGGTCGCGGTCAAGAGGAGCATGTGATCGCTGATGTCCCGCAGCAGCTCGCCGAGGGCGTAGCGAGCCGTCTTACGGGCCGGCGGCGACCACGACATGCGGTGCGCCTCGTCCACGATGATCAGGTTCCAGTGGACCTGGCGCAGGCCGGGCAGGATCTCCGTCCGCTTGGCCAGGTCGAGGGAGGTAATCAGTTGCTTCTGTTCGAGCCACTGGTTAACGCCGAACTGGTCGCGGATGTCGTCACCCTGGATGACGAAGAACTTCTCGTCGAACTTCTCCTTGAGCTCCCTCTGCCACTGGAAGGCGAGGTTGGCCGGGGCTACGATCAGGATGCGCTCGCACATCCCCCTGAGCTTGAGTTCTTTTATAAGCAACCCGGCCATGATCGTTTTGCCGGCCCCAGCGTCGTCGGCCAGGAGGAACCGGACGCGGGCGAGCTTCAGCAAGTAGTCGTAGACCGCTTCGAGCTGGTGCGGCAAGGGATCGACGCGCGAGATGGACAAGCCGAAGTAGGGATCAAAGTCGTAGGCGATGCCCAGCGTATAAGCCTGGATCCCGAGGCGAAGGAGGTTCCCGTCGCCGTTGTACGCCATCTCGGCGTCGAGAATACTGATGGCGGCAAGATCTGATCCGGACATCGTGACCCGCCGAAAACGTTCCGATTGAGCGCCGACGAGGCCGACCACCCAGGAGCTGCTTCCCGCGGCAGAGACAGTCTCCACCCGCATCGGCTCGTTGAAGAGGGGACCGATCAGGGTTTGTCCGACACGCAATGGGGCCGTCTCGCTCACCTTCGCCCCCGGTGGTGTTCAGATTCAGAAACGAACGATCACCACATGGCCATCTTATCCGCCGGGCCGCCGCTTAACCATCGAGACGAAACCCATAGGAAGGAAGGCGAAAAGAGGGACGGGCATTGCGAGGTTCATTCTGAGGTGGACCCATGCGAGTTTGCCGCCGGCACGGGCTCCAGGACGGCCGGCCGCACAGCGGTTGCCTGGGTGTCGGCCAGGTATTTGTCGTCTTCTCCCAAGGCGAGGAAGACCTCCATCTGCTGTCCCACGTAGACCTTGGCGGGAGGCTGGTCGGGTAGGGCGTAAAGAACCTGGAGCGCACGGGTGTCAACGCGTTCCGAGTTGTCGCCGGTCAGGCTCTTCTTGGGGATGACGTAGGGCTCGATGCGCACGAACTCGAGTGGGAACCTGGGATCCTTGCGTCCCTTCACGTTGGCCCAGGCCGGCATGCCCTCGCGGAAGCGATAGAGGTCGTTCTCGTCGATATCGACCCGGACATGCAACCGGTTGACCTCGCCCAGGACGATCATCGGCTCTTTCCAGGCCAGGGTGGCGATCTGGCCGGGCCGGACGTTGACCTGCAGGATCTGGCCATCCACGGGCGCCCGCACGATCAGCCGCTCGAGCATGATCTTGATGCTGTCGATCTGGCTCTGCGCCTGCTCGACGGCTGCCCGCTGCACCTCGATGTCCTCTTTCCAGGCCCCGGCCTTGAGCTTGGCCAGGTCGGCCTGGGCCTTGGCGAGCGATGCCTTGGCGGCCTGCATGGTGTAGCGATCCTTGTCGAAGTCGGACGCAGCCAGCATTTTCTTCTGGAACAGGTTCAGGTCGCGATTGTAGGCCGCCTCGGAGTCGAAGAGCCGGGCGCGAGCCTCGTCCACGGCCGCGGTCGCCGGGGGAAGGTCCTCGGCCCGGGGCATCTGCTCCAGACGGTGAAGCTGCGCCACCGCGGCGCGGAGCGAGGATTCACGGATCTTGAGCTCGGCCTTCAGGTCCCGGTCGTCGATCCGAAACATCGGCTCACCCTTCCGCACGCGATCGCCCACCTTCTTGTGGGGCGGATCGTAGCCCGGCCTGCCGTCAACGAAGACTTCCAGGACCACCCCCGGAACCGCCGTGCCGATCGGTATGTTCTCGCGCTGAGCCTCGACCAGTCCCAGGCCGTAGATCGCCTGCACGATCCTTGCAGGCCTCTGCGGGGGGTCCAACAGCGGCACGGAAACAGGAGACTCCTTCTTCGCGGTCGAGTAGACGGCGCCGACCCCGACGACGATTCCCAGCAAGGCAACCAGTGGTAATGCAATCTTTGTGAACATACAGGTATCCTATGATAAAAATGCCAGTCGTCCGGAGATTTTATCGCTCCCGAGCCATTCCGAGAGACGGTCATGCCGCGGCCCCGGCATTGCGGTCCTCGACTTGCACGCATACTCCGTCGTCCATGTGGGCGATTCGATCGCCGAACTGAAAGACCCGGTTGTCGTGGGTCACGATGACTACGGCGCGGTCGGGCTTGACGGCGGACTCGCGGAGCAGCTCCATCACCGTGAGCCCAGTCTCATGGTCGAGAGCCGCGGTCGGTTCGTCGCAAACCAGGAGCTTGGGGTCATGGGTCAGGGCCCGAGCGATCGCGACCCGTTGCATCTGCCCGCCCGAGAGTTGCGAGGGGAGGCTCTTCACCTTCTTACCCATGCCGATGGAGGTGAGAACCTCGCCGGCGCGGCGCACTGCCGGAACCTTGCTCCAGCCGGCGATGACCAGGGGAATCGCGGCATTCTCGGCCGCCGTCAAAGCCGGCAGAAGGTTGTACTGCTGGAACACGAAGCCGATGTTCCTGGCCCGGAACCCGGTCTTCAGCCGATCGCTCATCCGGGTGATGTCGCTGCCGAAAATGGAAACCTCGCCTTCATCGGCGTCGAGGATGCCGGCGATCACTGACAGCAGCGTGGTCTTGCCGCACCCGGAGGGCCCGACGATCAGCGACATCTGGCCGGCGTAAATGTCCAGGTTGATCCCCGCCAGCGCCTGCACGCGCTGATCGCCGGCTCCGAAATGTTTGGTCAGCTTCCGGACCCGGACAGCGACGCCACCGGGATCTGACTCGGTCCGGGTGAGCACGGCGGGATGGGACTGGGACTGGGACTGGGACATTTCTCTGGCCACCTTGTCCAGTTTCGGGTGAACGTGACACCACAATCGGATCGGATCGGAGAGAAAGAAATCAGCTCCGGAAGACGATGGCCGGCTCGAGCCGGATGACCCGCTGGACCGAGAGCAAGCTGGCCAGCACGCAGATCAAGATGATGGCCACGGCCGCGGTCGGCAGCAGTTGCCAGGGGGTGAAAAACGCCAGTTCGGTCGGCTGCCCCTGCCAGCCCGTGGCCGCTTTCCAGCCGAACAGCGTCGACAGGCCCACCCCGATCCCGTAACCGAGAACCCCGGCCACGGCCGCCTGGAGCAAGATCATCGCCACGATTCGCAGGTTCGACGCTCCCATGGCCTTGAGCGCGCCGAACTGCTTCAGGTTCTCGATCGTGAAGTTGTAGAAGGTTTGCCCGGCGATCGCCGTGCCCACCAGAAAGCCGAGGAAGACCGTGATGCCGAAGTTGATCGGAATTCCCGTGTATATCAAATAATATTTAATTGTCCTATACATGAATTTCTCGCTGGTCCGCGCGCCCAGGCCGGTCTGCTCTTGGATCCGCTGGGCCACGACCTCCGCCGGGATCTTCTGGCCGTTTTCCTCTTCGCCGGTCTGGGCAAGGATGAACGAGAGCATCTTCCGCTCCATCGGAATGAACTGCTTGGCCCGGCTGTAGAGGGTGTAGACCACGGGGTTGGATTGAAACGTGCGCGTTGCCTCACAGACCCCGACGATGATCGCCCGGTGATCGTTCATCTCGATCTCGGGAGCGGCACGGACAAACCTGCGAAGCCGCTCGATGTAGTCCTGGTCCGACTCCTTGGGCTTTGCGAACGGCTCATCCAGGTGGCAGTCGGGGAACAGCTTGGCCAGTCCCACGCGATCGACGATGATCGAATCGGGCCTGCGCAGATCCTCGGGGTCGCCGACCAGCATCCGCCCATGAGGAGCCGGTCCCACCAGCGACCCACGCGGCGGCGCCCCGACCATCGAGGTATCATCAACGCCGATCAGAATCACCTGTTCGATCACGTTCCGGATCCGCGAATCATACCAGCGGGCAGGCGGGGCTACCGGGTAATCAATACCGGGTTTCAGCATATCAAGCACTTTGGTGAATGGATTCGAGACCGGCCCTGCCAAGGCCGGCCGGTCGCGATCGAGGTCCTGGAGGAGATAGATCTTCTCTTTCAGCTCATCCGGCGTGAATGTGAGCTTGGCCCGAGCATTGCCCTTGTATAACGGAACGGCCCACTTCACTCCCGAGACGCCCCGAACGCGCTGGAGGTTGCTCTCGAGCATCGGCTTGATGTCATCCACGAACCGGACGCTGGGGTCCATCACCCACAAGTCGGCGCCGGTGATGTCCGAGATCTGGGCACAGGTGCGCAGCATCAGGCCGCAAAAGATCGACCCTTGCTGCACGATCAGCGCGGCGGCAAAGGTCAAGCCCAGGACGATGCCCAGGAACTTGGCTCTGTCGCCGACCAGCATCTTCAAGGCGATCCAGTACATGGCGATACCTCACGATCGTGAGCTGACGTTTCGTCCCTGCTCGGAAGGTTCCCCCGCTTGATTGAGCGTAGGCCCCATCCCCAGGGCGGCAAGACAGAACGCGGTGATGTGGTCGGTAAGATAATCGAGGTCGAGTGCGCGATAGCCCTCGTCCCCGATCAGCCGCTCCGTGACCCTTCGCGCCATTTTGTAATGGAGGCACTGCCCGATCACACTGAACACCAGGGCATTCAAACGGCGGTCGTCGGCCTCGGGACAGATCTCCCGCATCAAGCCCCTGATGAGCTCGAACCTGGGCCGGATCATTTCACGGACCAGCACTTCCGAGAACGGGGTGGGAGAGAGCATCTCCCGCAGCATGAGGCGGTGCTGCCAATCTTCCGGGTGATTCATGGCCAGCACCCGATCCAGGAAATGGTGGATGAACGTGCGCAATCGCTCTGCCGGCGACAGCCCGGGATCAATGCACTCTTTCTGCGGATCCTCACCGCACCGGTGGGCCTCGCGAAGTACCTCGACGTAGAGGTGCTCCTTGTCCCCGAAGTGGTAGTTGATCGCCGCCAGATTCGCCCCGGCCCGGTCGCAAATCGCCCGCACCCGCGCCAGCTCGAAACCCTTCTCGGCAAACTCCTCACCGGCTCCCTCGAGCAATCGAGATTTTGTCGGATCCTGTGCCACCATGTCACCTTGCAATCGAGGCAAACAACCGTTTTAAACAACTGTTTCAATCAAGTGTATGGAATGCGAGGTGGTCGTCAAGAGCGGGTGGTCGCAAATCGCGGCTTTTTTCTTGATGACGAGCTTGGCGGCACTCTTTCAGTTCGGAGAAGAACCGGATCATGGCTGGTGAACCGGGGTTTGAGAGTGGCTAGACTGGAGATATATCGAATGCATCGGGGTTCGGGGTTCAATCGAATGCAACGGCGTTCGGGGTTCGTTCATGCGTGCATTGGAATGGTTGCGTGATTCTTCTGGTCACCCTCAAAAGCCGGTTTACGTGGTCTACGGGGACGACGTTTACCTGAGGCGTGAGGTCAGCGCAGCCATTCCCCGTTCCGTTCTCGGCGCGGAGGCCGACGAGCTGGCGGTCAGTCGTTTCGAGGGCGATGCGGCGAGTCTGGCCGACGTGATGGACGAGCTTCGAACGCTGCCTTTCTTCTCCAGGCGACGCATTGTCGTCGTCGCCGATGCCGATCCTTTCGTTACCGAGAATCGCAGGGAGCTCGAGACCTACGTGGATGCGCCGAGCGGGGCCGGCGTGCTGGTGCTGATGGTCAAGTCCTGGCCCGCGAATACCAAGCTCGCGCGGCAGGTCGCGACGTCGGGTCTGCCTCTGGACTGCAACAGCCCTCCCGAGAAGGAGTTGGTTCCCTGGCTGATTCATCATGCCTCGAAGCAGGACGCGGTGCTCGACGCCGACGCGGCACGGCTGCTGGTGGAGCTGGTCGGGGCCGAGGCCGGGCTCCTGACCGCCGAGGTCGAGAAGCTGGCCGTGTACGTGGGTGAGGCACGCCGGATCCGCCGCGCCGACGTTTCTCGGATGGTCGAAGCGGGCAGGATCGAGACCGTCTGGAAGGTGCTCGACGCCGCCACGACGGGCCACGCTGCCGAGGCGATCGGCGATTTGGACCAGTTGCTGGCCTCCGGCGAATTCCCCGTCAGGGTTCTGGCCGCCTTGACCACCGCCCTGCTGAAGATCCATCACGCCGGCAGGCTGCGCGCCTTCCGGATGAACCTCGACGAGGCCTGCCGGATCGCCGGCATCCGCGACTTCGCCGTCGACAAGACTCGGCGCCAGCACGCTCACCTTGGCCCGTCCCGCGTCGACCGGCTTCCCGCCGTGCTCCTGAAAGCGGACCTGGATCTCAAGGGGGGGACCCTACTGGACCCCCGCGTGGTGCTCGAGGAATTGCTGATCTGGCTGGCCCTGCCGCGCACGGATTGATGGACGGCCGGCTCCGGCCCGTGCCCTCGAGAATCATCGCCAGCCGCGGGCCTCGGTGCATCCTGAGGTGTTTACAGCCGTCAGGGAAGTAGATCCGCCACGGCGATCCGGGTAAGTTCCCGGCCTTCGATGATGACCGGAACGTTATCGCCCGGCTCGTAGTCGACATGGGCACTGTATTGACTCGAGGTCTGGTCCGGGTCGTAGTACACCTCGACCTGACCGTCGATGAGATTGATGATCCAGTAGACGGGAATCCCGCTTGCGGCATAGACTCGGGCCATCACCGTCCGATCGTCGGTCAAGCTCCGCTGAGCAATCTCGACCACCAGCGCGAGATCGGACGCCGTGACGTCGCGATCCTTGTAATCATCCACATCGCCCCGGACGACGGACAGATCTGGTTCGGGCTTGCTCAGATCGGAGGCGACAATCGGATCTTCCTTGGCGACGTGCCATCCCGGGGGCAGGATCCTCGAGAACGCCCTGAAGGATCTCTTGCCCGCCTGGATGTGAGGCCGTTT
>JBAUOX010000178.1:0-10075 GCA_049579985.1 Isosphaeraceae bacterium
CCAATTGCCGGGTCTTCGGTCGAGCGTCCATTCTCGCATCCCCTTCCCTGGAAAGAAGTAGGATGACAAAAATGCCGCCGGCTGGATACCCGGCATTTCTTCAATACCTGCAATCCGGTAGGGTCAGGCGGTTCCTTAAGATAGGACAAGATGCGGTTTCACCAAGTCCTCTAACTGTTGAATGCTCCTATTTAGCTCAACCATATACTGGTCATCCTCCGGCTTTGCCCCCAACGGCCAGAGGACTTTCCTCCGATTGAGCAGTCTTTCAGGATCGGTTTCAGTCACTCCATGTGCCTCAAACTCGAATTCCATAACTATCGCGGCCCAGAGCTTCTGAACACAACCGTTGATAGCTTGATAGGCGGCCTTGGATCGTTCTCCCCAGAGTACCTGCGCGTCAAGGCAATTGAAATTAAACTCGCGTTTGGCATCCTGAACCCGCCGCCAACGTACTTCGTAGACAGCGCGCTTCTCCTCTCGCACGCTCTCTCGCTGGCTCATCCCCTCCATGGATATGCCCGTCTCCTTCAGCGCGTGGGCGGCTTCCATGGAAGTAATGCCTAATGTTCTTACGCCCTCCAAGGAATCGCGTAGCTTGTAAGCTGACAGAAGCAGCCTCCTCGCAAGGTCGTATTGGGTGTTTCCCCTGAGCTGGCGCCGCCAGGTTGAGAGACCCCTGAGCGCGACAGAGCTAGCTATACACACACAAACGATTGTAAATATGTCTTTGATAATCGCAACGATCTGAGGAAAACCAGCCATCGAAGACCTCCTACCCTGAGCCCTACTGCGGGAAATGCCCCTCAAAGAAGGAGAGGATTTCATCGGCCATCTTAAGGTCAATGCCGTTGGACTAGCAAGGAGACTCTTGGCCGAAGGTATTTCGGGGATAATTGGTGTCCGGGGATAATTGGTGTCTGTTGTAGCCGCCTTGAGCCACCGCAGTCTTTCTGTAGTTGTGAAACAGTTGTGTCTTGGTCTTGACGGCATTCGTGTCGGCTGCTATGCTCGACTTCACGTGTCGGAGACCGTACGGTTCGGCTCGGCACGAGGCATCAGCAAAAGGAGCACGGCATGCCGCAAACCATCGACCCCTGGGAGGTCGCCTCCAACGTCCGCAAGGTGAGCGAACGGAAGAAGTCCGTGCGTCTCGCCGGCAATGGGCCGGGCAAGGTTCACACGCTGATAAAGTGTCATGCGTGGCGCGGGAAGGCCGTTTACGTCTACCACCTACAGAAGGAAGCGGTGAAGCGGATCGACAAGCCGACTGCGGGGGAATGGGAGACGTTTAGCAACCTCGGCGTCCAAGTTCCCTATCCATCATCGGACCACCCCTCCACAGACGTTGAGTTCTGGGTGCGGTTTGGCAAGGTACAGGCCCAAGAGCTTGGGCTCAAAGTCACCGAGTAAAGAATGGAGCTTCCCATGCCTTATCCCAACGACATGCGCCCTGACGGAACTTGCCGTGTGTGTGGAGACCGGCGGTCGCGGGTCATTCGGAAGCGGACGGGCAGGCAAGTCTTTCGTCGGCACCTGACCAACCCCGATTGCGAAACAAAGGGAGAAGGAGAGCCGATGTCGCGGATGCAACGGACGACGAGTGGTGGCGGCTATACGATGACGGAAAGAAGGCAGCCATGATCGAACTGACCGACCAGCAAGTGCAAGCGCTGGAAAACCCCGAAGCCACCCCGCCGCGCCTCGTGAATCCCCGGACCAAGGAGGCGTTCGTCTTGCTCCGCGTTGAAGAATACGAGCGCCTGACGGAGGAGTACGACGACAGCCCGTGGACGCGCGAGGAGCTTCAAGCGCTAGCCTGGGACGCGGGCAAGCACATCGGGTGGGAGGACATGGACGAGTACGACGATGCCCCGGAGAAGCCATGAATCGGGGCGATGTGATCCTGGTGCGCTTCCCGCACCCTTCTGGACTGCGCGGGAAAAAGCGGCCAGCCGTTGTTGTGCAGTCCGACGCATACACGGGGGCGGTCAGCACGCTCGTCGTCGCCGAGGTCACGAAGAATCTGACGATGGCGAGCGACCCCGCCTGTATATTCATCGACACGAGCACGCCCGAAGGAAGGGCTACCGGCTTGGTCCGCGATTCCGCCGTCTCCTGCCTGGTGCTCGTGACCGTGTACGCGGACACCGTCGCACAGGTACTTGGAACTTTTTCACCGGCCATGAAGCAGAAGCTCGATAAGTGTCTGAAAGTGGCGCTGGGGCTGCCCTGAGCTCTGAAACGCCGGCTACGGAGTTCCGGGGACATTTCTATACATTTTACGGGTCATCTGTTCAGGCCGTGAATACGCAGCTCAACGCGCTGCCAACACTTCCTGTCCTTGCCCGGATCGTTTCTGGCTGCTTGAACTCCGCGTTTTCTAGACATTTCTAGACATTTTACGAGCCATCTGTTCAGGCCATGGATACCCAGCTCGGCGCGCGGCAGGTCGGCGGACCCCGACGATTTACCGAGGTCGTACTCAACGAACAATCTCTGCCGGTAGCTTCGCTGAAATCCAGCAGGTCGCAGGACGCGACGTTCTGCGACTCGGGCCAAAACCCGGGCCCACGCGCAGCGGGGTGGGCAGCCATAGTGGCCGTCGCGATCCTGGCATCGATGGCAGCCCGAACCACCGCAACAAATCCGATAGGAAAGAAAACCCGCGTCAACCGAAAGTTTGCAGCATGCCACCTCAAGGCTGTAATGTGCGCCGGGCCAGACTCAAGATCTCGTCCTCGGGAATCTGTCGAGGATCGACGGCGGACGGGTCGGCCATGAGACTCGTGACCACGCCATCGCGAATCAGGTGGAACTGACCGGTCGTTTGACCCGGGAGTCGGGCCGCGACGTCAACACGGCACTCGCTGAGCATCGGCTTCATCTTGGCCAGCGAGTTCGTCTCCTTGACCTGGCCGACGAACCAGGTGCGGATGTTATCGCGGCAACGGTAGTCGAAATCGCCAGGACTCTGGGTTGCCAGCAGCAGACCCAGCCCGGCGGACCGCGCCCGGCGCAACAGGTGCTCCATCGGTTGCTTGCTTGCGGGCTGCCGCACCGCGGGGAGGTAAAGGTCGGCCTCATCGAACATCAACACGGCCTGAAGCGTTCCATCCGGGGCCGGAGCTCGACTGATCCAGCGCCCGACTTCCATCACGAATTGTGCAATCCAGAACTGCACGTCCTGGCTGCTTCCCAGGAACTTGGTGCTGATGATGCTCAGTCGCGTCTTTCCAGGTTTTGCGTGGCGGCCGAGGCCGAACAGGGCCTCGATCTCAAGTGGCTCGCCCCGGGCCGCCAGCAAATCACCCTGATTGAGCCGTAGCGTCTCCAGGTCCTGGACCAGCTTGTCGAAGAGCTTGACATCGAGCCGGCCGACCTCGTCGACGAGAGTGGTGTCATGATCGCCGATGAAACTGAGGAGCGATTCAATGGGCACCGGGTTTTGGGGATGCTCCTGGCTCAGCAGGTCGATAGCCCGATCGAGAATCGCCAGGAGTGACTGATCGCGCTTCCCGTTGCCGTAATTCATCATCCCGGCCAGCGCCGAGGCCGCGAACCGCGCCGCTTGCCGACGTTCGAGGCCAGGAAGCGCTCCCAGCCCGGCGGGAACCGCCGCAATCGACAGGGGCCGGCCATCGGAGCGCCTTGGTGTATAAAGAGCGACATCCACATGGCGACGGAGCTGCTCGCCCCGTTCCGCCAGAGGGCCGTCGAGCTCATCGCGAATGCTCATCCCCGGGCGAGCATAGACACAAAGATCACCCTTGCGATCGATCAGGATCGCCGGAATCCCCTGGAGCAAAAGCTGCTCGATGAGCCCCAAGGCAACCGTCGTCTTACCGCTACCCGGCGCTCCGATGAACGCCGCATGCCTCGTCAATTCTCCTGCCGACAGTGAGACTTTCTCAGCGCGGCGATCGGAGGTCGTGCCGACAACGAGGAAAATGGACGGCGAGGATGAGGCTGCTGAGCGGCGGTCAGTCGGTTGACTATCAGGCTCAACGGTGCCCTGTGTGCGCGGACCGGCAGATGACGAGGCGCGCGTCAACCGGTCCAGATCGAGGATTTCCCGTAGCGAGTTCAGGCTGGTGAGGGGACGTGCCTGCCTCTGCCATCGTTCGAACGCTCCGGCTGTGCCCTGCTTTGCGCGGAAGCTCTCGAAGGCCAGCATGGCTCGCCAGTCGGAGTCTTCGACGACCACCTTCCGGCCGCCGCCGGCGACCAACTCATCGAGCAGCTTGGTGACGGCCGCTTTGGAAGTGATCGGATAAGCCGTCGATCGAGCCACGACCACCGTGTGCTCCCCCGCGCGCTTCTTCAGCTCTTCGATCTGCTTGCCCAGCCAGCCTCCTTGCGCCGCCTTGTTGCAGACCCCAATCAAGATCCGCTCCACGCCGTTGTCCCGATCATGGATCTCGACCGGCACGAAGCGGCCGTTGGTCTCGGCCGAGATTTCATGGCCCGTCTCGAGCTCGCCGGTGCAGCCGCCGACGGCGCTGCAGAGCACTCGAGCCAGCTCGGTCTCTTCGGTCGGGACCACCAGCGAGACAGTCGCGCGATGCTCGTTCCAGGCCTGCTCGATGGTGGGATCAAAAGACGGTGGCGGCTTGATTTCTCCGTCAAAAGGGAAGGGGACGAGTCTCCCTTCCGCAACACACCGATCACGATAGACCTGGCATTCGTTGAGCACATCCCGCGTTCTCATTCCAGCAAGCCGGTGGACAAGGGCCGCAGGCAGGGGATAGGTGGGATCATCTTCGTTCAATGGTAAGTTGACTGATTGATAGAGAAATTTCAGTCTTTCGGCGATCATCTGGACGATCTCGAGAGACTCACGTGGTGCCTTCAGGTTGATTGGGCCGCGACTGTCCTGGATCCGATCCTGGGTAGGCTTGGCGAGATACTCTTTTAGCTTGGCGTAATAGTCTTGCAGGCAGGAGATGACCACGATGGCGGAGGGAAGCCGGCTGACGATGTCGCAGAGGGTGGCCAGGGAGCGCCGGAACCGCGTCGGGGCGTCCTCCATGTCGAACATGTCCTCGAGCTGATCGACGCAAAGGATCAGGGGGACGCCCTCCAGCGCCCACATCAGCTCACCCAGCCGCTGAATGACCCAGTGCGGTGCGTCGGGGTAGGTGCAGGGAACGATTCCTCCCAGGAGCTGTCGATCGTGGGGCGTGAGATCCTCGCAGCGCAGGTACTTCAGGACACGGGCCTTGATCCGCGGATCGTCGTACTGCAGATAGAGCAGGGCCTGGGTCAGGTAGACGTCGATCGTCTTGAACCGATCGTCGAGGATGATCCTGTCCGCCAGGTCGCCCACGATTTGATCGAGCGTCTTCTGGGCCAGCTCCTCCTCACGGAGCTGGTCCAGGCCGGCCTTACCGGAGTCGTCAACGGTGAGGGATCGGGCGAGTGTCGTGGAGAGCCGCATCAGCCCCGTGCCCGAGGATTCGGGCTCGTAGTAGGGCTTGTCCAGCGATTCGACCAGGTTGTTCAAAACGTAGCGTCCGTACTGGCTGGTGAACGCAGTCATCTGCATGTATCCGCAATAACCGCGGTGAGATGAGTGAACCTGGTTGCGGAAGGCTCGCATCAGGTGAGTCTTGCCGCTTCCGGAATCTCCTAGAAGCAGCATGATCCTGCCCGACGGCAATGCGGCCGGCTCGCACACGCGATTGACCAGGTGAGCGAACGTTTCGCGCACGTTCCCGTGGATCGACTTCACGTCGAACGGGTTTTGCCTCCAGATATCGGTTCCGTAGGCGACCGCATGGAACAATCCGGGATGAAGCGAGGAGCAGAACGCTGCAACGCGCGGGTCATCGCGATGACTGGAGTTCAGGACGGTCGCCCCGTCTGTCGAGGCCGAAGAGTCAGGGCTCATTGGGGGTCATGCCTTTCGGATCCAATCCGGATGAAGTGGAAGGCAGCATTGAGGTAGGTGACTTCCGAGAGACGCACATCCTCAGGATCCATGGCCTGAACAAGGTCGGCACGGCTGAGGTCAAGAAGGCGGGCATTATTGGCTTCGGCGAGGCGCTGCTTGAACGCGGGCAGGTCCATGCCGCGGAAGTCAGGATCATTCTGGAGTGCTCTCCAGACATGGATGATGAAGACCTTGTTGTCGCCAAACCGTCCGGACGCACATTCCTCGGCTGCGGCTCGAACCTTCTGAACGAAGCCCGCGAGCTCGGATGGCGAAGCTGAGGGTCGCCGGTCTGGTTGATCGATTGACTTGCTAATCCATCCGCGAAGTACGGCGTCGCGCAATTCTTTTTCATCATCGCGCCGGGCGCCCAAGTGGCTGGAGACAAGACGGTCAAGCACTTTCTTCGGGTCAGCCGGTCGATGCTCTCCCAGTTCGCGCCCGAAGATGGCCGCTTGAACGGTCTCGAGCGTGATCTTCTCTTTCGGACCCATGCCGAGGAGTTTTCTGGTCAGCTCGACCTTCACACTTTTGAGATCGGGATAGTCGCCCAGCGGCAGGCCGAACTTCTGCCCGAGCACGGCCGCCTTGAATCCAGCGACATTGGAGAGAGCCTGACCAGGCGCGGGCAGCCCCAACGATCGAGCCGGCAGCAGCGACTTCTTCAGAGCGGCCCATGTTGGCTTGGGCTCGGCGGGAAGCTGGCTGACGTTCAGGGACGCGAGGACGGTCCGCCGGCCCTCGGGAGTCAAGAGCACGGCAGGCGCGGCTTTCTTTTTCTTGGCCGGAGGACGCGCGACGAGCCCTTTGGTCGCCAGCTTGATCAGAGTCCGGTCCAGGACTTCGGTCAGGACATTCCCTGACCAGCGATGTTCCAGCAAGGGCTCGAGATCTTTCCTGATCTTGGCCGGGTTATCCCCTTTCTCACCGACAGGCAGGAGCCGGGCCAGAACCAGCAGATCGAGCGGGGAGAGGTCCGGTTCTTCGGTCATCGATGGTTCCTCATCATTCTCGGGCCAGCACAGCCAAACCACTCGCAGCTCGTCCAGGGGTGAAGAACCGCCTCAGCGACCGTGACGGCGACAGACGATGCCATTATCCGCGACTACTGAGCCCCTGTCCATGAGCAAGGAATCAGGTCGGCAGGGCTCGAAAGTTCCATGAAAAAGAATCAATCTCGGCCAATCCCCGGGCGTTTTCATGCCGTTTTCCGTGAACCTTTCCGCTGAGTGCGAGGAAGCCCCTTGAGAGGGAAGGCGGGGAAAGATAGCTTGGCAACCAGCCTCGCACGTGCGATGCACAGACAATCAAGACGCCATCAACCTAGGGGAGACATGACATGTCGATCAAGAAAGGCACGACCGCGCTGGCGGTCGGTTCCCTGGTCTGCATCGCCCTCTTGGGCCTCCGCAGTCCCGCGGTCGCCCGCCAAGAAGAAAAGAAGGAGCATACCAAGGCCGCACCGATCAGCAAAGCCGTCGCGATCCTCTTGCACACCAAGGCGAGCAAGGTGGAGGGGCGCGTCACCTTCACGCAGACCGACGGAGCAATGCACGTCCATGCCGAAATTTCCGGCCTGGCTCCCGGCGATCACGGCTTCCACATCCACGAGTACGGCGTATGGTCGGAGGACGGCCTGGCAGCGGGTGGCCATTACAACCCGACCCACGAAATGCATGCTGGGATCGACACGCCCAAGCGCCATATTGGTGATCTGGGCAACATCACGGCCAACGCGAACGGCAACGCCACCGTCGATCTCGATGATCCTAGCCTCACCTTTTACGGCCCCACGTCGATCCTCGGCCGTGGCCTGGTCGTTCACGAGAAAGCCGACGATTTCAAGACGCAGCCGACCGGCAACGCCGGCGGGCGTGTCGCCGTCGGTGTCATCGGCGTGGCCAAGCCCTGAGTGACGGCGAATGACCAGATGCAGCGACCGGATTCCGGGGCGGCTCTAGCCACCATTCAGCCTGGCACCGGAATCCGGCTCTGTCGTCAGTGCTCGGGCCACCGGCTGCCCTGGCGCAGCCAGGCAATGACGTGATCGCCGGCCGCGAACAGGCCGAAGCCCATGATCCCTAACCCCATCGTCCCCACAATCAGGGCCAGCGTCAGCCCGATGGCCATCAGAACACCAAGGATCAACGGGCCGACCATCGGGTCGAGAAGAAGCCCCAGCCAGAGGGCGAGCAGGACCAGCGAAACAACCCAGGTCCGCACCCGAAACCGCCGGGACCGCTGTCTTCCCCCCTGGTCGTTCCAGGAACCGCCCGAGATCGAACCACGCTCGGACGTACGCCCAACGACCTGACGGGGAGAGAAGTCCGGGTCGTGCCCGGGATCGGGGAAGGCGCTTGCAGATTCTTGGTCCATCGCCGGGCCGCCTCAAAAGTATGACCGAAACCGGTTTGCAACGGCTTTCCGGCCTGATGCTTCGGCGGGCTCCCCGCCGGCGCTAGCGTTAATCCAGGATGAACCTGGGCGGATCGGCATCCTCGTGCCGGATCTCATCGACGGGCTCTTTCTTGCCCCATCCCGCATAAAGCCGATTGGGTGCGTTGAAGACCAGGCCGGGAACTTCTCCCACGTTGCGATAAGCATGAACGACCCCGCGAGGAATCCAGACCGAAGTCGGATTGGAGGCACCCACGGTGACAATCGTGCGATGCCCCCGGGTCTTGCTGTCCGGGCGGGAATCCCACATGTAGAGCCGAAAATCCGAAGGGCCGATGAACGCGAAGCCGTCTGTCTGGTCAACATGCTCGTGGGGGCCCCGCGCCACCCCAGGCAAGGTGGACGAGACGTACATCATCGTGGGCCAGCGATCCTTATCCAGCTCGTCGTGCCGGAAGGTCTCGATGAGCCAGCCCCGTTGATCGTGGAAGAATTTGAGTGCACGAATCACAACCCCCTCGATCTCCCCATCGACGTATTTCAAACCCTGGTCAAGCTCAGCCACCAACGACCTCCTCAAATTCACGGGAATCCCGGATCTTCTCAGACAAGCTCATGGGAGGAGCCATGTCGGACCCTGAATTCGCCATGGCCACCTGCAAAAAACGCTTCGTCGATACGAGCATCCTAAGCGAACCATACGGCAGCGGTAAACTCTATCTATGGTAACCCAACATTCGATGCGTCAGGAGATCACTCGGGCAAGATCGGTGACAACAGGAGAGGGCTGCTCGGTGGACAACTCCCCGCATCCGGCGGCATCGCCAAAGAGTGACTCTCCAGAGTCGATATGGCCTTCTCGCGAATTGACACTCGCACAAGATATGCCTAAACTAAGTCAGCAGTGCTAAAGGCTTACGCAATCGCCTGTGCAAAGAGACTAGGAGCATCGTGAGTGGCTCAAAAGGCATGGGGTGGCCGTTTCGCTGCCGGAACCGACCACCGAGTGGAACAGTTCACGGAATCTATCTCCTTTGATCGTCGTCTCTTCAAGCACGACATCCAAGGATCCGCCGCGCACGCGCGGATGCTCTCGCGGGTCGGTCTGCTCACCCCCGAGGAATGCCAGCAAATTGTGCTCGGATTGTCGGAAATCCAGGCTGAGATTGAACGAGAGGACTTTCCGTTTGTTCTCGATCGCGAAGATGTCCACATGCACATCGAAGCGGCATTGATCGAGAAGCTGGGGGACGTCGGCCGCAAATTGCATACGGCGCGAAGCCGCAACGACCAGGTCGCCACCGATCTCAAACTCTGGGTCCGTGACGCGCTGGACCGGATCGACGCGAGGCTTATCGGTTTGCAGCGTGCTCTCTGCGCCGCGGCGGAGCGGCACCGTGGGCTAATCATTCCCGGTTACACTCACTTACAGCGCGCTCAACCCGTGCTGGCCGCGCACTATTTTCTGGCGTACATGGAGAAGCTCGAGCG
This sequence comes from Isosphaeraceae bacterium, assembly GCA_049579985.1. Lineage (GTDB taxonomy): Bacteria > Planctomycetota > Planctomycetia > Isosphaerales > Isosphaeraceae > Aquisphaera. The sequence goes on from JBAUOX010000178.1 coordinate 9,824, forward strand.
CGATCGAGGTCGTCTGGCCGATTGCCGCAAACGAATGAATATTCTACCTTTAGGTGTGGCCGCCCTGGCTGGCACCAGCCTTCCGATCGACCGCGATCTCGTGGCCCTCGAGCTGGGTTTCGAGACGGTGGGGGCCAATAGTCTGGATGTTTCCAGCGACCGCGATTTTGCGCTCGAGGCGGTCTTCGTTCTCGCCTTGATCGCCGAGCATCTGGCTGGCTGGGCCGAGGAGTGGATTCTCTGGAGCACCCA
>JBAUOX010000179.1:0-2942 GCA_049579985.1 Isosphaeraceae bacterium
GAGCGACCCCATCCTTCGGATGGGAGTTACCCCCGTGAGATCACGGAGAGAATTCCAGGTAGGTCCGTCAGAGGCAATCCATTCAGATCCAAGAGCACTTGATCCCCTGGGTCAACTGGCCGACGTCGATCTCATTCTGCTCGGTCGTGTTTCTCTTCTCCGTATTCTCCTCTCCGTGATCTCTGTGCTCTCCGTGGTTATAAGATCTTCATATCTTCCTGAATCATCTCCGAGGTTAAGTGCCCCGGCCCGGACCTGCGGTCGTGGCAGGCTGGCGCGGTTCAGTTTACCCCAAAGACTTGCCGTCTGGTGGGTCGCGCTACCATGGCCGATCCTCCCAGTGCCGGCGGTGCTCTTAGCCCTGTGTCGGGTCGTTGTTTGTTAACCTCGACCTCGCGCGCTCGATTCATCCGGGACCTCCCCAGCGGGCGTTGCGGGGTCAGGGCCCGTTTCCGGTTTTCGCGACGTGTCCTATGTGGGGAGATTATTGGTGCCGGTTCGCCTTTTAACGAAAAAAGAACCGACACCAATAATCCTTTCTGATCGGCGCCTTGGCCTGGGCCACCGCCGGAGTTGATGCCGACATTGAGCCCAACATCAAGCAGGTGACGCGCGGTTGCAAAGACTTGGGGGGATGGGCGGCGATTCGGATCGCCCATAGTCATCGACACCAGGCGGAGGGCTGACCCCGCTCAAAAGAAATGTCAAGTTAAGCAACTTGATTGCAGCAATGAGGGAGTGTGCAAGCCGGGTACGAAGGGCACAATGCCTGAACTCACGATCCGGGGCTTTCGAAGGCGACTTGCCCGGCGATGATGGTCATGACGACGCGTGACTTGAGGAGCTCCTGGGGCGATGCGCGGAACAGGTCACGATCGACCAAGGTCAGGTCGGCCTGCATGCCAGTTCTGATGATCCCCAGCCGGTCTTCCGCGAAGGCTGCGTACGCCGCACCAGCCGTGAACCCGCGGAGAGCCTCTTCCAGAGACAGCCGCTGCTCGGGGTGCCAGCCGCCCGGGGGTTTTCCCTCGGCATCCTGTCGAGTGATCGCCGCATAGAGTCCCCGGAAGGGATTGACGATCTCGACCGGAAAATCGCTGCCGAACGCCAGCGGGACCTTCGCGTCGCGAAACCGGCGCCAGGCATAAGCCCCGTCGACGCGCCCCGCGCCGAGGCGAGCATCGGCCCAGCGCATGTCGTCGCTGGCGTGTGACGGCTGCATCGAGGCGATGATCCCCAGCTCCGCGAACCGCCGCACATCCTCCTTGCGGACGACCTGGGCGTGCTCGATCCGGAGCCGGGCATCGTGGGCCTCCGGCACGGCCTTCAGGGCGGCCGCGTAAGCGTCGAGTACCAGCGCATTGCCGCGATCGCCGATGGCATGAGTGGCGACCTGCCAGCGATTCCGCAAGGCCGCCACGGTCGTTGCCTCCAGGACCTTGGGGTCGATCAGCAAGAGTCCCTTGCTCGCAGGGTCGTCATGATACGGCTGGAACAGCAAAGCGCCCCGCGATCCCATGGCGCCGTCGATGAAGACCTTGATGGCCCTCAGCTCGAACCGCTCAGCGGGCGTGGCTTTACGAGGCGGCCGGCTGACGAATTCGACCTCGTGTCCCGCCGGCAGGGTGGCCATGGCATGGACCCTCAGACGAAGCTGGCCGGAGCGGTCGAGATCACGATAAACCTGGGCCTCGGCCGGAGTGATGCCGGCATCGTGAACACCGGTCAGGCCCGCCGCGAGGATCTGCTGCTGTGCAGCCAGGAGTCGCCGCTTCAGATCGTCGGGTTTGGAAGGCGGAACGACCCGCGCCACGAGTCCCATCGCCCCATCCACGAAGATGCCGGTGGGCTGACCGGCCGGATCGCGGAGGATCTGTCCGTCGGCGGGAGCCACGGTCTGCCGGCCGACGCCGGCCTTGCGCATGGCCTCGGAATTGGCCCATCCCGCGTGCCCATCCACCCGACTGAGCCAGACCGGCCGGCCGGGCGCGACCGCATCGAGCACGGCGGCGGTGGGAAACGCACCGCCAGGCCAGAGGCTCTGGTCCCAGCTTCCCCCCGTGATCCAGGAGTCGCCGGGAACGGACTCGAGCCTCGCCTGCACGCGCCGGGCTACCTCGTCGAGCGAGCTCACCCCGCGAAGATCGACCCGCTCGAGGCTGGCCCCGAGCGACTCGACATGCCCGTGAGCGTCGATCAGGCCGGGAATTGCGAACGACCCGGGTCGGTCGATCACGATGGTCCGCGGATGCTTGAAGCGCAACACGTCTTCCCGGCTGCCGACCTTCACAATCGCGCCATCGCGTGCAGCCACGCCCTCGGCCCAAGGAATCGTGGGATCGCCGGTCCAGACGCGGCCCGCCAGGACGATCAGGCCGGCAGGCCCTTCGGCCTGCAAGCGCAGGGCCCGGCCGGGTGGCTCTGCCCTTGCCGAAGCTTTGACCGTCGGCTTTCCCTCGGCGCCATCGCCCTGGATTGCGAGATCACCGCTGCGCGCCGCAGCGCCTGTCCCATCGATGGGCGTCGCCCCCTTGCCCAGGCAAACACTTGCCCCCAAAAGCACAACAGCAGAGAATCTCCACTCGATCGGTCTTGCCATGTCGCGACTTCCCGCGCGCAATGAATCGAAAGACGCCCCGGCGGGGCCTGAAGGTGGGCTGTATCCTATGGTCGTGGCGCTCCTTATTCCACAGGCGTGCGGGACAGGGGAAAGAAACAGCGGATGCTCGGCCGGAGCAAGCGGAGAGGGCCCCAGCCTGGTGGGAGGGACAAACCAGACGGGGGTCGTTTCTGAACCGGGTGGGCTCAGACTCAGAGGTCGAAATAGAGGAAGAACTCGTAAGGGACCGGCCGCAGGTTCACCGGGGCCAGCTCGCGCTCGCGCTTGTAGGTGATCCAGGTCTCGACAACGTCCTTGGTGAACACGTTGCCCTTGAGCAGGA
>JBAUOX010000180.1:0-21924 GCA_049579985.1 Isosphaeraceae bacterium
CGACTCCCACGGCGATGGCAGCCAGTGCACGACGGAAACGTCTTATTTCTGATAAAGTCTAATAAAAAAGCTTGATTTCACTGAACGGGGCCGTACACAATACCGCCTTCGTGTCTTCGGTTCCTCAACTCTTCACTTTTGGAGAGTTCACGATGCGCAGTCTTAGGCCACTCTTTTTGCTCGCATTTGCCTGTGGTTGCGTCTTGGCGACGCTCGGAGTGGCGGTCGCTGAGGCTCCCCCGTCCGACGCTCTCGAGCACCTCAAGCCACTTGGAGCCCTGGTTGGCGATTGGGTCTCTGAGGCCAAAGCATCCGACGGAAAACCGATCTTACGCACGATCTCGTACAAATGGGTCGCAGATCAGAGATACCTCCGAGCCGAATCCGAGCGGCTGGTGGGTAGTGACTCGACCAGGATGAACATCGTATATATTTGGGACCCGAAGGCCGGGAAGATCCGCACGTGGGTCATTGTGTCCGATGGGTCTTGGAGCCAGGCGGACGTCGAGGTTCTCTCGGATCGAATCCAGCTCAAGACGTCCGGGGTCACTGCTGGTGGATTACCGATCTTATTGACTTCGACCCTGACGCTGCCGACCGTCGCCAAGCACACGAGAACCGAGGAATGGAGCGGAATGACTGTCAGCGGTCAGCCTCAGCCAAACCCTCCCGTAATCGTCTGGCATCGCAAAATCAGTCCGGCGGTCAACGCGGCACCACAGGTCAGTTTGCCGGTCAGCTCGCTACCTCCCCTCCCTGAAAAGCCTTGGTCGGTCATCCGGGCGAGCCGAGAGGATGAGGTCAAGAGATATCTCGAATCGGCGTCGGGTGGTTATAGCTGGTTTGCCGATGCCATGCACGGCGAACCGGCGGGCACGCCGTTCCTCCTGATGAGGAGCCTTCCAGAACTCGCCCCGGACCTCTGGGGGCCTCCCGCGGAACGACTCGCCCGGTTTGGCTTCATCGACGACCCGAAGGATCCCGACCGCCCGTTCCCGGTGGGACTGGGCTGGGTTCTTGACCCGGTCGGCGGTGATAAGGTGACGAGGGATTATCACTCGGTCACCTTGACCTGCGCGGCCTGTCACGTCGGAGAGGTAAAGGTCGGGCCCAAGCAGTACCAGCTCCTAGTCGGAGCTCCGAACACCCGGATCGACGTCCGAAAGTTCCGACGGGCCATCGAGTTGTCGACCGATCGGTTGCTGGCGACAGAGCCCGCCCTCAAGCGCACGACCGCCCTGCTCATCGATCTGATCAAATCGAAGCCTGAGGGCTACTTTTTCGCGGGGCGTTACGGCATCGACTCCCAGGCCGAGGCGCGCGAGCGTGAGCGGTTCCAGGACCCCGCGTATCTGGCCGGAGAGCTTGCCAAGTTCGCTCGACGCGTCCAGGGGGGACGGGCGACCGTCCAGAAAGAGCTCATGACCAATTATTCCAAAGCCAATGGTCCACCGCTGGACGGAGGCAGTCCCGGCCAGTCGGACGGAAGCGGCGACCTCATTCCCAAGTTTGTCCTGATCCGGGAAATGACCCCTCCCAGGGGCAAGGGTAGCATCAGTGACATCCAACGCTTTCTGAAGGAGTATTACCTCGAGATCCCGTTCCGCAACGCCACGGTCACCGACAATCTGAGTGTCTGGAGACAGGCAGACCGACCCTACGGTCAACTCGACGGCAGCATCAAAGCTCCCATTATCCGCAACATCGCCGCGCAGACCGCGGTGGTGGGCAGCGCGGTCGGAATCAACATCAGGAACGCCGACATAGCCGCGCGATTCACAGCGAGACTGCCGGCTCCGCCGTATCCATTCGAGATCGACATGGTCCAGGCCCGGCGGGGTGAAGTTCTCTTCCGGCAGAACTGCGCGACCTGCCATCGTACCGAAAACGGCGCCGTTTACGGCACGGACAAGATCGATACCGACTGGAACCGAGCTCGGGTGCTCAGCGTTCAAGGGAAAGCCATCCTCCTCGAGAACTTCAAGGCGGCGTTCAAGGGTAATGAGGATTACGTTGCGACCACCCCGGAAGGTGAAACCTTCAAACCAACCAAACTCACTGATGACGAGATCATCAACGACCGGACAAGGCCTGACCGTCAAGGATACGTGGCTGGTCCGCTAGACGGGATCTGGGCCCGCGCCCCTTATCTGCATAACGGCTCGGTGCCGACGATGCGCCATTTGCTTGCTCCCCACAACCCTGAGAGTGAGCGGCCCAAGGTGTTCTTCCGGGGCTCGGTCGCCTACGACACCATCAACATCGGGTTTCTCTGGGATCCGACCGAGACCGCCTCGATTGAGGCCGAGGCACCCACGGGCATTCTCTTCGACACCGGGTGGGACGGTTGTTCGAACCAGGGGCACGATCGCGACGTCGTCGTCGAAGGCCGCCTCCATCAGCTCGACTGGAGCGGTCCGGAGAATCGGTCCAATCTCGAAGACATGCTCATGTATCTCAAGACACTCTGATCTGACTTGAGCACCTAGCCTTGGGGCCGTCGTACGATTCCGTCATCGAAAACCTGATTCGATCCAAGGAGAGTCTTCATGTCGCGCACCTACGAAGAACTTTCGTCGTACATCGATGATGATTTCCGAACTGTCATTGACCAGATGAAAGCCCTCTTCATCCGCGTTTCCACGGTCATTCACGGCCGCGCCACGCACACCACCGGGATCGCCGCCAAGGGCATAGCTCGGATCGTCACGCCGATCGATTTTCCGGCCAATGACTTCCTGAGCTTCGGCAAGGTCTATCCGATCGTCGTACGCCACGCCACGCCACGAACGGGCCTGCTACCCAATCCCGACCCGACCAAGCCGCCGACCATCGACACGGACGACCGCACCCTCGACGGCGGGGCGATCTCAATCAAGTTTTTCGAGCCCGCCAAGACGACGGGGATTGGCTTCCAAGATATCATGATGAACACCGGCCGGGTACTGTTCGTGCCCTCGGCACGAGCTTTCAACACCATGATCCACACCCCATTCGGCCAGCGACAGCCGCTGCTCAAAGCCGGCATCCTCGACGATGACAAGCTGACCGAGGCGTACCGGACCGGGTCCTTCACCGAGTTCTATTATCATAGTCAGATCGCCTTCGAGTTCACCGACAAGTCAGGCACGCTGAGATACATGAAGTTCCGGAGCATACCTGCCGACCGCGGCCCGGAGCGCGGGCTCTTTCCTCCGTCGATTCGGGCCGGGGGCGACACATTCGCCCCGAAATGGCCTGACGACCACCGCGAGGAAGAGTACCGCCGGCACGACTTCGAAGTCCGCGTCAATCATCTGACGGTGAACTATCTGCTCCAGGCACAGATCCACCCCGCCGACAACCCCGACGTTCTGAACCCGATGATCTACTGGGAAGAGCGCTATTTCCCCTGGGTCGACGTGGCTCACTTGCACCTCAACCAGACCTTGACGTTCGCCGACATGGACCAGCTTGAGTTTGACGCCAATTGGACCCATGACTGCATTAACTTGCCGTTGGCTCGCACGGCCGACGACTTTGCCTCGATGGGCCATGCCCGCGCCTTGATCTACAAGGACGCACGCGAGGCCCGGCACAAGTCTCCTCAGCCCCATCGTGTATGAGCCAGAAAAAAGTTCGCCGAGGAGGCGACCCGCGGCTTCGGGATCGTTGGAGAAGGCTTGATCTAGACAGTAAACAACTTCATGAGAATTGGGCAAACCGCCCCGTGCGCCTCTGCCGGTTGCGCGGAGCGGGAATTGTCCCGGGGAGGCTAGCGCTCCATGGCCAGCGTCAACACTGAGAATCGCACCTCGATGGAGCGCGTTGTCGAGGTCAGCCGGAGGCTGCTCGACCTCGAGAGGAGGCCCGTGCCACGGGATCAGCACCCCAAGCAGCACGGCTGCGTCCGGGCCAAGTTCGTGATCAACGAAGGCCTTGCAGACTCCTTGAAGGAAGGGCTCTTCAATCAGGAAGGGAAGGTGTACGACGCCTGGATTCGCTTCTCGAACGGCGCCCAGCGCGACGACCGGAGGCCCGACGTCCACGGCATGGCGATCAAGATCATGGGGGTTGAAGGACCCAAGGCTGTCCGGGTCAAAGCCGACGAGCCCGACGAATTCACGCAAGACTTCGTGATGGTCGATCACCCGACTTTCTTCCTCAAAGACGCCACCGAGTACGCCTTGTTCAGCGCAGCCGTCCTCAAGGCCAGGGGAAAGGCGCCCTCGGGCATCAGAAATCTCTTGAGCCATCTGCTCCCGGAGAGGGCGTGCAGTCTGATCACCCTGATGTTGCTTTACTTCTTGCCCTGGCGCATCAGAACTCTGGCACGTTTGATGGCGTTTGCCTCCAAGCGCATCGCCAATCCTCTCAGGACTCGCTACTGGAGTACAACCGCTTATAAGTTCGGCGCTTCTTACATGAAGTTTTCAGCGGTGCCCATTGCCCTTCGCGGGGACCGTCAGAGTCCGCCCCCAAGCGACTGCTCCGACCAGGTACTGAGGGATTTCCTGAAACAGGCAGCGGAGTCCCAGGGCAGCCGGGAGCCAGGCGACGGAGGTTCCCGGGAGAGTGCCGCGAGCGAGGGGTCTCCGGCCGCCGAGGACTACCTGCAAGCGGCCATGGCCCAGACGCTCACACCAACCGGGGGCACGGGGGGCGTGTTTCTCTTCCAGGTTCAACGCAGTAACGATTCCTCCAGGACCCCCATCGATGATCCTCGGGTCGAATGGCTGAACAGTGACGCCGAGTTTCATACGGTCGCCCGCATCTGGATTCCTCCCCAAAAGTTCCAGACCGAGAAGCGAAACGCCTTCGGTGAAAACCTTTCGATGACCCCCTGGCACGCCCTGGCCGCTCATGCTCCCGTGGGCGAGATCAACGAAATCCGCCGGCTCGTGTACGAACGGCTTGCCGATGAGCGGCATGAAGCCAACGGAGTGAAACGCAAAGAGCCCCGTGCGTCTGATCCCGACCCCGACACGCCAGAGGCCCAGCTCGGGGTCGCCTGGGGAAACGACCCTTCCGCGTTCACCAAGGTCCTCTTCGAAGAACTTGAGCTAATAAAAAAACGGCGTCTCGCACTCGAGTCGGGCCAGCCGATTGCGACTGTCCCCAAATCCGATCCAGAACCTAGCTGGGGAGGCGATGAGGACAAAGGCACCAGGCAGCTTCGTCTCGACGCCTTGCGCAGCCACGTCACGGGGCTGGCCTTCTCGGGAGGCGGAATCCGGAGCGGAACCTTCGCCGTCGGCTTCCTTCAAGGTCTCGCTTCACTGGGGCTGATCCGGCGGTTTGACTACCTCTCGACGGTTTCCGGCGGGGGCTACGCGGGGGCCTGGCTGGCGGCCTGGCTGAGGCGCGAGGGGGGAGACCCCGCGAACGTCGAGCGGATGCTTGCCCCGAGTCGGGTTACCCAGGCGTCGGCAACTCGCCAGTTCCTGGGAGGTGACGAGGTCGTGGACGAGGAGCCTGAACCGCTCCGTCATCTGCGTTCCCACAGCAGCTACCTGTTCCCCCACCCCGGCATTCTCTCCGCGGATACCTGGACCGTCATCCTGATCTGGCTGCGCAACGTTACGATCAACCTCATGATGCTGTTCCCGGCGATCATGCTGCTGGTCGTCATCGTCAGGCTGGGAGTGGCTCTCTATCGGGCCTTCAATCCGCTTACCATCGAGACGCCCCGCTCTTACCTGGCCGTCTCTCTGTTCACGCTGCTGCTGGGAGCCGTTGCCGGATTCGTGGCCTTCCTCAACAACTCAAGGGCCTTGCGATGCATCCGCAACCGGGTCAAGCGCGATCCGGCGATGCGGTCGATTGGCGGACCCGGCGAAGTGCAGTCCCTGGTAGCTTCAGGAGTGACCAATCCGATGACCGTTGCGGCGCTGCTGCTGACGGTTGCGGCGCGAACGATGTTCTGGGCCGGCGGTGATTTCATTGCAACTCACCGCCAGGCGCCCGCCAGGCTCGATGCGATCTCGATCCAGTCCATCATCCAGGATGCGATCCTGTCCCACATGGGCCTTCTGGAATGGCCCACCTTCCTGGGCACCGCTCTCCTGGTTGGGGGGCTGATGGCCTGGGGTGGCTGGTTGAACGCTCGCAAGGATCCGGATCCCATCCGGAGGGGCAGGTTCGTCCAGGCCTCGTTCATCGCGGGTGCGACGGGAGGTGTGCTTTTCGTTCTCCTGGCTGGCCTGATCCGCGGCCTCGCTCGGATTGAATCGCCGGACCTCATGGCAACCTTCGCGGCACCCCTTGCGCTGCTGGTGGTGGTCGCCTCGCTCATTGTCCTCGTGGCTCTTCTCGGCAGGACGATCGACGAGACGGAACGGGAGTGGTGGGCGAGGCTCAGCGCGCTGGGAACCCTGCGCGCACTGACCTGGATCGGCGTGATGGCCACCATCCTGTACGTGCCCGGTCTCTTGATTGCGTCAGGGCCGTGGGTCCGGACGGCCGTCGCGTCGGGCTGGCTGGGGACGGCCGTTTTCGGAGTCCTCACGGGCCGTTACATCGTGCCGAAAACGGAGGGGCGCCGCGCGGTGTCGCTGACCACGCTCGCCTCGGTGGCCTCGAGCGTCTTCCTCGTCGGGCTGGTGGGACTGGTGTCCTTGCTGGCCTCGGTCCTGGCGAATACGCCCTCGCTGCTGGCTGCCAGCAGCGAGGACCTGAGTCCCTTTGGCTACTACATCCTGGGCGTCAATGGAGCGTCGACACTCATTCTGATCATCATCGGCGCGGTGGCTGCGATTCTCTATGCTCTGGCTCGCAACCTCATCGATGTCAACCTGTTCTCGCTCAACGCGATGTATGCCAACCGCCTCACCCGCTGCTATCTGGGCGCCTCGCGGGCCATGTCCACCTGGCCCAGCCGCTGGCGGTTGCCCCGCGACCTCCGTGCCGACGCCGGAGCGCCTGCGGTGAGCAACTCGAATGTTTCGATCCGCGAGCCAAACCCCGTCACCGGGTTCGATCCGGTGGGAGACGACATCGAGTTCAGCCGATTGAGAATCGGAGACCCCGATCCGGGTAAGCGCGAGTACCTGGGGCCTCATCTCCTGATCAATACGACACTCAACCTGGTTGGTGAGTCTTCCTTGTCGCGCCGGGATCGCAAGGGCGAGTCGTTCATTCTCTCCCCTCTGTACTGCGGGTCCAAGAGTGTGGGATACGCCAAGCTCCAGGCGTCGACCGAGGAGAGCAACGTCGAACCGAACCTGACACTTGGCCGAGCTATCGCCATCTCGGGAGCGGCCGTCGATCCCAACATGAGCTTTTACCAGTCGGCGTCGCTGACCGCCCTGTTGACGCTCTTCAATGCTCGGCTTGGCTACTGGATCGAGAATCCGCGGACCATCGGGTGGACGGCCAAGAGCCCAAAGCTCGGCAACCTGATTCTGACCGAATTCTTCGGCAGGACCAACGAGCGCGGAGAGTTCGTGCATATTTCCGACGGCGGCCATTTCGAGAACCTGGGGGTTTACGAACTGATCCGCCGCCGCTGCCGGTACATCGTCGTACTCGACGCGGGAGAGGACGGCGACCCCTCGAACGACAACCTGGCCACCCTGGTCCGCCTCTGCCGGATCGATTTCGGTATCCGGGTCAAGATTGACACTCGCCCCCTCGAGATGGAGGGGCCCGACCGGCTGACTCGCAGCCACGTGGTGATCGGTGCCATTCACTACGAGGACGTCGACCAGGGTGAACTTCCTGGCGTTCTTGTCTATGTGAAGATCTCATTGACTGGAGATGAGTCCCCCGACATCCAGAGGTACGCGCGCACGGACACGCGGTTCCCGCATCAGCCGACCGACTTGCGACAGTCATTCGACGAGGAACAGTTCGAGTGTTATCGCTGCCTGGGAGATCATATCGCCTGGGACGTCTTTGGTGATGCGGCCAGGGAACTTGCCGAGGACTTGCGCGACGAGAATCGTGTCGCCGAGAAACTGCCCCACCAGGAGTACATTCCTCGGCTCTTCGCCGCCGTGCAACAGCGGTGGAGCGAGGCCCCCGAGGCGCTGAGCGAGGCCTACGTGGAGACCAATCTCGCCTGGTCCGAAATCCAGCGCGATCTCTCCAAGATCAACGACCTTCAGGCGCTGAGCCAGGACCTTTATCCGGAGCTTTCCTTGACCGGATCCGGAAATGGTGGTCCGCCGACGCGCGCCGAGTTGCACACCGTGGCTCGCATGCTCGCGCTCATGGAGAATTCCTGGATCGCCCTTGCTCTGAAGCGCACCTCCGCGCTGCCGATGAACCGCGGGTGGGTGAATTCGTTCCGGCGCTGGGCTGGCACGAACGCTTTTCGCCGAGCCTGGCCAATCTTGCGTTCCGAATACAGCGGAGAGTTCGTGCGCTTTTGCGAGGAACAGCTCCATCTCATCGCCGCGAAGCCCTCGCCGGTCCGATTATCGAGCACGTACGAAAAATTGCCTGAGGGCGATCCCAACAAACAGGCGATCGAGATTCTTGACGGCGAGTTCGCTCGCGAGTGGCCGTCGGAACACCGTGAACATCGAGGCATCATCGAGCTGATCAACAAGGCGGAAATCAGCCAGGAGGGGCCAATGATCTGGTTGCTCGCCCAGTCTCCCTCCGGGCCGAAGAAGGCCGAGGATTCGCCGGACCGGTTCGCTTGTGGAGTCATCCTCGCGGTCCGCTCCGAGGTTCCAAGCAACCTGGCAACCCAATGCGAGGGACAGCTCGAACCGGTCGAGCTCTTCATCTGGGTGCGCCGGGCTTACCGTTCGGCGGGGCTCGGTTGCAATGGCCTTCAGGGAACACTGGAATCGATCCGGGAGGAATTGAAAATGGACAACCGGACGCCCCCATTATGGTCGCGATATCCGAAGGCTCAGGTCGACGACGACGAGCTCGAGTTCGCCAACTTTGTCCGGTTCCTCTCGCGCTTTAACTTCCGACCGCTCAAGGATCCCGGCTCTCAGAACTGTGATTGCTCGATTCTCCTACTTTCCGGATCCAAGCGCTGAGCTCCCAGGAGTGATTGAGGCAGGGATCAGGTGCACCATGACGATCTTGGCTCGGCCACATTCCCGGCAAGGGACCGGGATCGCGAAGCATTCTCAAACAGATTACGACTCATTGCACACCTGGAAATCTAGCTGATCGGTTGTCGATTTTGCCAATAACTTGATCAATCAGTCGCGGCCCGCGGAAAGCAGCCGTGGGTGCCGTGGCAAAGCGTTATAGGGTCGGGGAGGGTTAAGGCCAATGTGGCGAGCATCTCGTGCGTTCAGCTTCTGGCGATTTCTGACCAAAACTTTGCTCTTGCTGGCCCTGGTCGCGGCCTTGTACCTGATCCTGGCGCCTCTGCTGCAGATCGGCGGGGTGACCGCACCGCCGGCCCAACCGCCGGCCCAGATCTGGCTCAAGCAGTGGCCCGACCGGAAAGAATCGATCCGTTTCCACCATACGAGCCAGGGAACGAGAATCCTGCCGCTGAGCTGGTTCATGGCGCTGGAGCAGCCGGTTCTCACCCCGCTGCCGGTCGGCCGGCTGGCAGCTCGTGACTACCTGAGCCGTTTCGGGTTCATTTATGATGAGACCGAGAAGACACAGGCGGTCAGCTACGGGGTCGAACAGGCTGGGCCCCCGAATGAACCGGTCGCACCGAAGCAGACAGATCCTTACAAGGTGATCAAGGACGACCTGTCCCGGTTTGATCTTCCGATCGGATTCGCCATCGAGAACGAGTTTGTGGCGCCCTACGCCAAACCGCCGATAGACAAGCCCACTCGAGTCGTGGGGCTGACCTGCGCGGGGTGCCACACCGGACGAATCGAGATGAATCTCGACGACGGAACGGTGAAGTCGGCCTTGATCGACGGCGGTTCCGCCATGATCAACATCTCGCTGTTCCAGGATGCCGTGTCCCGGTCGTTGCTTTTCACTCAACTATTACCCATACGCTTCCGACGATTCGCACGCGGGGTCTTCGGGACCGATTTGCCCGACACTCACCCCGATCTCGTGAAGCTTCGCGACGATCTCGACACATTCATCAAGTTCGGGTTGGCAACCCGGAACTATGCCAAGGAACACAAACTCTATGTCGTCGATGGTGGATTCTCCCGGACCGACGCGCTGGGGCTGATCGGCAACCGCGTCTTTGGTGTGCTTGACGAGGAAAACCAGGTCGTGACCAACGCTCCGGTCAACTTCCCCCATCTTTGGGATACCCCCTGGTTCGACTGGGTTCAGTACAACGCATCGATCCGCACTCCGATGGCCCGCAATATCGGCGAAGCCCTGGGAGTGGGAGCCGTGGTCAACTTGAACGATCCCAAATATCCACAATATTCATCGACAGTTAACCTCGACGGTCTCTCCTGGATGGAAGACGCCCTGGGAGGAAACAACCTCTTTGAAGGGCTGCAACCCCCCCGATGGGACGACTTTGTCAGAGCGGCACTCGGGAAGGAGCCCGACGAACGATCGCCGTACTTCATCAAGAAGGAAATGGCCACCAAGGGCCGAGATCTCTATCACCAGATTTGCACGCGATGCCACTTGCTGCCGAGGGAGGAGTTGAAGAAGGAGTTGACCAATCCCAAGTCGAAATACTTCACCGAACCCGATCCTGGCAGCCAGAAGCGGTTCTTGCGGCTCAACGTCGTCGATCTGAATGTCATCGGCACCGACCCGAACCAGGCGCTGAACTTCTACCGCCGGGTCGCGGTCGCCCCCGAGCCTCCCCCCTCTTACAGTGAGGGAAAACCCGACGAGAAGCAGCACCAGGTTGACGCGCAGAAGAAAGAAGTCCTGGGGGAATCCTATGCCTACTGGTCCCGATGGGTGAAGGAGGGTTATCCTCAGGGGGCTCTGGCGGCGACGATCTCCGCCGAGGATGGTCTGTTCCGCGTCACCTCGCTGATCAGGGCGTATGAGTACAGAAGCGAGTCGCTCCAGTTGCTGCTCAGACAGGGTGGTTTCACAACCAACAAGTTCAAGGACGATGAGGCGCGTAAGAATGCTCGGATGGAGTGGGACCGCTTTCGTTCCGTGCCCGGCCCACTGGACGTTGGTAATGAGCAGGCTGTCATCGAGGGGAAAGGCAAGGACTGGGTGATCAAAGCGAATCTCGGCTACCGAGCGCGTCCGCACGACGGGATCTGGGCCACCCCGCCGTTCTTGCACAACGGATCGGTTCCCAACCTGTATCAGATGCTGGTGCCGGCGGCATCGAGATCGAGAAGGTTCTACCTTGGATCGACGCGGTTTGACCCCAAGCACGTCGGTTACGAGACGCACGGGTTTCAGGGCGCCTTCGAGATGGACACCACCTTGCCGGGTAACTCCAACGCCGGCCACGAGTTTCGCAACCTCACCCTGGAAGAGCTGGAGAATAAGCCCTGGGACGGGGCCTCAAGTCGCGAGGAGCGGTGGGCCGCCGTGCTTGGCGTCCCCCTCGAGAGGCTGAGCCTGATGTCCAGCGAGGAGCGATGGAAGCTGACTCGAGATGTCTCCGAGCGAGCCTTGCAGGATCCCAAGAACATGCCCGTCAAGGGCGTGCTCGGCCCGGAATTCACCGAAGAGCAGCGCTGGCAGATTGTGGAGTATCTCAAGACGCTCTGATCGAGCGGCCGTCGTTTTTGATGGCCGCTTGGGCAGACCTATCGTGAAGCTCGGCTCCCGAGTATGCTTCCTGCAGGGACGGTCGCGATGACAGCACTTCTTCGACTCGCCGGCATCCTGATTCTGTGTCTCGCCGGAATCTGGGCCCGGATGTATGCAACCCAGTCGTTCGATCCGCCGCCCCTGGTTCCAGGATCGCTCCACTCTCCGATCGTGGCCATGGAGCTCGTGCGTTCGCCGGCCGAGGTTCGATCGCTGCTCCGCGACCCCATGGGCCAGCACAATCGCGACGTCATGCGCAAGCAGATTCGGCTCGACTGGCTCTTCATCGGCACGTACTGGCTCCTCTTTTCGCTCCTGGGATTGGTGCTCCTCAACTGCCGATGGCCGGGTGCTCGGCTCCTTGGGGTCGTGGTCGTTCTGGGCGCCTTCGCGGCAGCCCAGTGGGACATCTTCGAGGACCTGGGCATTTTACTCGTTCTCGATACGCCGGTCGGAGACTTGAACGAGACCATGCCAGCCAACATCCGCACCGCCTCGCTCGTCAAGTGGGGCCTGCTGTCGCTGGTCGAGGCCGGTCTGGCTTTCCTCTTTCTGGCCTACGGACGAAAAGAGTGGTTTCCCCGACTCTTGACTACCGCGGCGGGTCTGTCGTTCGCGGCCGCCAGCATTCTCGGGCTCGGGGGTCTCTTCTGGAACCGTGCCATCGAGTGGTCATCACTCGCGCTCTCGCTCGGACTGCTCGCGGCATTGCTAATCCTTCTTTTCGCGCCCGGTCGATTTCTGGCAGGGATTGGTGCCCAGGGGGGCGGAGCCCGGTGGACCAGCGCCCCGCCTCCGGCCGAGTCCCGATCGGCTCCTTCCACAGCCTGAACGAATGCAATGAGCGCTGGAGCGATGGACGATGGAGTGGCGGATCAAGGTTTCACGCTCCGGACCATTCAAGGAAGATCGAGCCGGGCGCGGTTCCTGATCAACGAGCGGAGGCCTGAAAATGCCCTCCCAGCCCCTCCGAATCCACGGCTCCCTCGGTCGTCGAGGAGGCTCTGGGAAGGGGGGGAAGTGTGAGTAGCAGTGCCACCAGGACGCATCGTTCGATCATCTTGCGGCAATCCAGGAACTCGTGGACCGCGTGGGCGCCGTCACCCACGGCTCCCAGGCCGTCGAGAGTGGCTGTGTATTGACTTGCGGTGTTCCCGTCGGAAACGCCGCCGGCGACCCCTTCCTCGAGTTCAATTCCGAGTCTCCGTCCCGCCTCGCGGGCGGCGTTCCAGAGCTGGCGATTCCGTGGGGTGGCCTCCATCGGTGGCACATCCACCGAGCCCTCGACCGTGATCCGGGTCCCGGGGATGGTCGGCTGGAGCCGGTGGATGGCCGCCTCGATCCGCAGGCCGTCGGCCACCGTGGGAACCCGGACATCGACGATGGCCTTGCTGAAGGGCGCCACGACGTTGGGCCGGATGCCGCCATCGATCTGTCCCACGTTCACGGAGATCCCGCGCTCGGGATCATTGAGGGCCTGAAGTGCCTGAATCAGGTAGGAAAGCTCGAGAATCGCGCTCGCGCCGGCCGTGGGATCGAGCCCGGCATGCGCGCTGTGACCCTCGATCTGGATCGTGAACTGACCTGCACCCTTGCGGGCCGTCTTCAGCTTGCCGGAGAGGCCCAGGGCCGGTTCGAATACGTAGCAGCGGTTGGCACGGCGTGCAAACCGGCGGATCAGCAGAGAGGACTCCTCGCTGCCGGTTTCCTCGTCCGAATTGAAGAGTGCGACTGGAGTGACCGGTAGCTCGACCCCCAGGACCCGGAGCGACCTGAGGGCGAAGACTAACTGCACCAGGCCCCCCTTCATATCGTACACTCCTGGACCCTTGAGCGTTTCGTTCTCAAGTTCCATGGGCATGCGGGCGAGGGTCCCCAGAGGCCAGACTGTGTCGGTATGACCGAGCAGGAGCTGAAACGGAGACGAGCGACTTCGCCGGCGGGGCGCGGCGAACAGAAGGCCGCCGCTCTTGCCATGTCCCTTGATAATTCGCACGCGGAAGCCGTCATCCCGGAGTGATCCGGCCAGGAGCGACTGCACCGGGCACTGGCTCTCCGGTACCACCGACGGAGATTCGGCCAGAACGAGTGCCTCCAGGAACGCGACCATTTCTCCCTGGCGGGATTCGACGTCGTGACGCAGATCACGGACGAGTTGATCGTTCATGAATATGACCCGTCTTGCCGATCGGCCCCTGCGATCGAAGCCCGACCTCCGATTCAGCGCACAAAACCCACCGGGTTAGGGAACGCATGCCCGTAGCGAATCTCGGCGTAACGGCCCGGAGCGAGGTAGGCCATGAGTGGCGCCGCACGTAGCACATCGGCGTCTTCGCGTTCGAAATGCCGCAACGCATCTTCGGCAACCTCGGCGGCAAGGACGCGTCCCGCAATCAGGCTGTTCTCTCCGAAGTCATCGATGATGCGATCGAGCGAGCATTCCAGGAACAGGTAGCCGTCCGCCAGGAAGACCCCGTCAATGGTACGCGCCGGGCAAGTGGGCAGGAGGGCAAGCGCTGGCTTGATATCATCGTCGTCACGTGGCGCTGCGGCGAGACTCGTCAGAACAACCTGGCTCGGTCTCGGAAAGGTGACGGTGAATGCACCCTGCCGCTGGATGTTCTGATAGGTCCGGTGCCTGGGTGTGCAGACGAATCCGAAGTAGTTCTGCCAGCCCAGCGGCGTGGCCATGTGTTTGGGCGCCAGGTCAAATGCCCCACTCTCCTCCCGGGAACCAATGATGACCAGCGGAGCCACCATGAAGAACCGCTCCCAGATTGGCCGGTTCGGATCGAGCGAGACCAGGGGGACACGCTTCTTTTTCTCCTCGAACGGGATCGTCCCCGACGATTCATTCGGCTGGCTGGACATCTCTCTGCCTCCGTTTCGTGCCGGCAGTCGTCTGCTCGCGGACCAAGTGGATCACCGCGCCGCTCTCTGCTAGACTAGACTAAAGGAAGAGAGGGCTGGCCGCAATGTTCCGAGCGCGCGCGGTCGGAGCGTTCTGCCGGCTGGTCCTTCCTCAGGGGATGATCGGCGCTGGATCAGTACTGGCCTGGTCACGACCCGCCGGGCCGCGAGGTGTGTGATGCTCGACTGGGAATGGCTGATCGGTGACGCCGTGATCGGGGCGCTCTTGCCCGAGGCCTATGCTGGCTATCGCCGCCCGATCGTCGAAGGTCTGCGCCTCTTCTTGAGCCGGCTTCCCGGCCCCGACGTGGCCCGGATCCTCAGCGACCAGGCCGCGCTCCGCGCCGATGCATCGGCGGAGGATCGCCTGGTCGCCCTTGCCGAACGTTGTCCCGCGCTGCACAAGCTGGGCCAGGTTCTCGCCCGCGACCGCCGGCTCGCTCTCGAGCTGAGGCTTCATCTTCAGCGCCTCGAGTCGCTGCCCCCCATGACCCCGTTGAGCTCGATCGAGCAAACCCTGGCCCGCGAACTCGGCCCCCTGGAAGGCCTCGGCGTCAAGCTTGATCCCCCGGCGCTGGCCGAGGCCAGCGTGGCTGTCGTGGTGCCGTTCCGATACTCCGCCGGCGGTCCAGAGGATCTTCCCGAGCGCGGGGTGTTCAAGGTCCTCAAGCCCGGCATCGAGGACCGGCTGGCGCTGGAGCTCGACCTGCTGCAGGAAGTCGGAGGGCTTCTCGACGACCGCTGCGTCGCGTTCGGGATTCCCCAGCTCGCGTATCGCGAGGTCTTCGATCAGGTGAGTGAAAGGCTGGCAACCGAGGTCAACCTCAAGGGAGAACAGCGGCACCTGGAGCAGGCCGCGGAGACCTACGCCACGGAGCGGGAGGTCTTGATTCCCCGCCTTTATCCGTTCTGTTCCGGCCGGGTCACGGCCATGGAGAGAATCGACGGCCATAAGGTGACCGAACCTGGAGAACTCGACCTCTGGGACCGGCGGAGGCTCGCCGAGCTGATCGTGGAAGCCATGATCGCCGGACCCATCTGGTCGCCGGCGAGCCGGGCAACCTTTCATGCCGATCCCCATGCCGGAAACCTCTTCGTGACCCCCGATCGCCGCCTCGCCATTCTCGACTGGAGCCTGACCGGAACACTGGGCGAGAGCGAACGGGTCGCCATGACGCAACTGGTGCTCGGCGGCCTGAGCCTGAGCGCAGGGCAAATCCGGTCGGGCCTTCTCGACCTGGCCCTGGAGCGGCGGGTCGACGAGGTGGCACTCGACGACGTCATCCAGGACTGGCTAAGGCGCATCCGCCAGGGCATGTTCCCCGGCTTTTCCTGGCTCATGGGCATGCTCGACGACGCCGTGCTGCGGGCGAGGTTGCGTGCCGGAACCGATCTGATCATGTTCCGCAAGGTGCTCCTGACCCTGGACGGTGTCCTCGCCGACGTCTCGGCGCAGGTCAGCGTCGACGAGCTTCTGCCCTCACTATTCCTTCGGAGACTGGCCTGCGAGTGGCCGCGACGGCTGCTCACTCCGCCCCTTTCGCGGGCCCTCGAGACCCGCCTGTCGAACGAGGACCTCGCCTTGCTGATGATGCGCCTGCCCTTGACCCCGGCTCGAGCCTGGCTCGAGAACGCGCTTGAACTGATCACTCGGACCGAGGAACCGGAAGCAAGCGTGGGCTGCTGAACGGGTCGTCCAGCACGCGCCGTCACAAGAAGAGCCGGAAGCGGCGAGTTCGCGAGGGATCGGCGGCCGATTTCAGGGGCAGGGCCAGACAGGTGCTGGTCTGCAAGTCGGAACCCGTGCCGGTGGAGAACGATCGCTGGGGCATGCGCACTTCCGTGCCGTCGAGGTCCTCGTCGAGGGCACAGAGCGGCAGATGCACCTGGAGGATCAGCCGTTCCGCCCCAAGGAAGAAGAGCATATACGGAAACGGGGCGTCCTCCTCGATCCGGCAACTCAGGCAGACCCATGCCGCCGTGAAGGGAACATGTGCCTGGTAGACCAGGCAGCCCGCGTTGTCGAAAAGGCTGCGGTCGAACGCATGGTCCGGGTTGCTGACCCATTCGATCGTGTCGGCGAAGCTGGAAAGCTCTTGCTCGGGCATGAGGGAAAGGGCCATGCGAATCAGGGACTTGTAAGCGGCGATGGGGATGGCCGTCGGGGCCCGGATCTCGCGGAATGACGCGGTGCCGGCTCTCAAGGCTTCGAGAGACTCCCAGAACCGGGCGAATTCGGCGTCGATCGTGTCGGCGAACTGCTTGGCGCATTCGTCGCAGAGTTCGCGGGTGAAAAACGAAGTGTTGCCGACCAGCTCCGGGATGGCGGGACGGATGAAGGAGAAAGCAGCCCGGGGGGGCGATTGCTCGCAGAACCGGCAGCGCGGACGCCGAGCATCGCCGATAACCCGCTTATCCGGTTCCGCGAGCCAGAACTCGGCGACTACCTGGTAATTGAGATCGAAGACCGTGTCCATCTCGGCCGCGACCCAGTCCGCTCGGTCGGCTCCGTGGAAACGGCCCCGGCGCTCCCAGCGCTCGTAAGCCGCTCGCTCGATCTGTTCCCGGGAAGGGAGCATCGTTTCGGTCCTGAGATCCCTGGAGATCACGATCCGCCCGCGGCGGGGTCGCGTGGCTCCGAATGAGCACAATCTTAATCGAGCGGTGTCTCCCGAGGAAGATCGCGCCCGCCCGCAAGGCCGGCAATCGCGGCTGCGTCAGATCGTGGCCCGGGCGAAGGAATCCCGCGAGGGCGGGACACTGCGGCCTTGACTCGCCGGATGCGTCCCGCTTAGACTAAATTCTTCACAATTTGGTGCGCATCTTATCCAGAGTGGCTGAGGGAAGGGCCCTGTGACGCCACAGCAACCGGTCTGCCAGCAAGGCAGATGCTGGTGCTAATTCCTGCCCAGTGTGGGTTTGCCGGTCCGCGGTCGTTTCCGACCCAACGTCCGGTCGATCACACCGTGGGACAGATAAGATGGTCGATGGTGAACTGCCCCTCCGGCCTTCACCTCGAGCCCTTCTTATCCCGCCCGTGTACCCTTCCGCTTACCACCACCCTGGATACCGGCGCACCCGGCCGATTTCTCTGGTCGTTCCCTGCCTTCGGGGATGATCGGGGGGTTACCGCATCACAGGAACTCATCGATCTCGCAGGCCGCTGGGATTGGAATGGAACGGAATGGATGCCCAGGATTCGCGACGGTCGGCGGATGAGCACAAACGGGAGTCATGCCGGTGTCTGCAGAACTGGTGACGGGTTTACAATGTCGCTTGTGCGGCAAGCGCTATCCCAAGGAAGCCTTGAACTTCTGCACCGAGGATTTCGGCCCTCTGGAAGTCACTTATGATTACGAGGCCGCCGCCCGGACGCTGACTCGTTCGGCGCTTGCCGCGCGGCCGCGAACCATGTGGCGCTACCATGAGCTGCTGCCCATTGACGGTGAGCCCACGGTAGGCCAGCACGTGGGAGGCACTCCGCTGATCCGGGCCGACCGCCTGGCCCGTGTGCTGGGAGTCAGAGAGCTCTATCTCAAGAATGACGCCGTCAACCATCCGTCGCTCTCGTTCAAGGATCGCGTCGTGGCTGTGGCCCTGTCCAAGGCGGTCGAGCTTGGCTTCCAGACCGTTGGCTGTGCATCGACCGGGAACCTTGCGGGAAGCGTCGCGGCCAACGCCGCGGCCGCGGGCCTGGAGGCCTACGTGCTCATCCCCGACGGCCTGGAACAGGGCAAGGTTCTGGGGGCGACCATCTATGGTGCCAGGGTCATCGCCGTGCAGGGCAACTATGACCACGTCAATCGCCTTTGCTCTCAGATCGCCTTTCGCTATGGGTGGGGCTTCGTCAACGTCAACCTCCGGCCCTATTACGCCGAGGGTTCGAAATCGATGGGATTCGAGATCGCCGAGGACCTGGGCTGGCGAGCCCCCGATCACGTCGTCGCGCCCATGGCCGGCGGCAGCCTGATCGGCAAGATCCACAAGGCATTCCAAGAGTTCGAGCGGCTCGACCTGCTTGAGGCGCCCGTTCGCACGCGGATGTTCGGCGCCCAGGCGACCGGCTGCAACCCCATCTCGGCCACCGTGAAATCGGGCTCCAGTAGGGTCAAACCGATCCGCCATCCCGACACGATCGCGAAGAGCCTGGCGATCGGCGACCCCGCCGACGGCTACTTCGCCTCGAAGCTGATTGGCGAGACCGGCGGCTGGAGCGAGGACGTCGACGACGAGGCCATCGTCGCTGCCATGACCCTGCTCGCAGAAACCGAGGGGATCTGGGCCGAGACCGCCGGCGGCGTGACCCTCGCCGTGGCGATGAAGCTGATCGAACAAGGCAAAATCGACCGCGACGGCTCCACGGTGCTCTGCATCACCGGCAACGGTCTGAAAACCCAGGAGGCTCTCATCGGCAAGCTCGCCCGTCCGGTGGTCATCGAGCCCACCCTCGAAGCCTTCGAGAACCTGGTCGAATCGTACGCCCCTTCGCCCCTGGTCGGCGCTGCCGGGGTCCTGGCCGGCAGCAGCGCGTGAGCGGCCGGCCAGGCCGCGCGGCTTTCCTATTCAAGGGCCCAAACCGCTCTCGATGGAGAATGACACCATGGCAACGGTACGAATACCCACTCCCCTGCGCCCCCACGCCGGGGGCCAGGATAAGGTCGAGACGGCGGGCGCGACCGTGGGCGAGATCCTCGCCAACCTGGGAACCGCATTTCCCACCCTCCGCGAGCGGCTCTTCGACGGCGAGGAACTGCGCCGCTTTGTCAATGTCTACCTTAACAACGAGGACATTCGCTACCTCGACGACCTGGCCACTCCGGTGGCCGAGAACGACGAGGTCAGCATCATTCCCGCCGTCGCGGGAGGCTGATCTGATCTCGAGGTTCATTGATCGGCTTGGGCCTTGATCGATGCCGATCCTGATCGGATCGGATCGGCCGCGCGATCGCACGGGAGACGAAAGATGACCGCACCGTCCCACGACCCGCTCGAGCGTTACTCGCGACAGGTCCGTTTCCCCTCCCTGGGCCAGGCCGGCCAGCGTGCCCTGCTCGCGAGCAAGGTCACGCTCTGCGGCTGCGGTGCACTCGGGACCGTGCTGGCCAACCACCTGGCGCGGGCCGGCGTGGGCAGCCTGCGAATCATCGACCGTGATTTCATCGAGACCCACAACCTGCAACGGCAGATCCTCTTCGACGAGCAAGACGTCCGGGACAATCTGCCCAAGGCAGAGGCCGCCGCGCGGAAGCTCCGGTTGATCAACAGCACGATCCAGATCGAGCCCGTGGTCACGGACATCGATTACACCAACGTCCTGGATCTGGTGGGCGATGCTGACCTGATCCTGGACGGCACCGACAACTTCGAGACTCGCTACCTGATCAACGATGCCGCGATCAAGCTCGGCAAGCCGTGGGTCTACGGCGGCGTCATCGGCAGCGAGGGGCAAACGATGACGATCGTCCCGGGCAAGACCCCATGCCTGCGCTGCCTGATCGAGACGGCACCGCCGCCTGGCATGACGCCGACCTGCGAGACGGCCGGCGTGCTCGGTCCCGCGGTCGCGGTGATCGCCTCGCTCGAGGCCGTAGAGGCCATCAAGCTGCTCACCGGCGCGAACGATGCCCTGAACCGCGACCTGATCATGATCGACATCTGGGACTGGACTTTCCGCCAGCTCAAGGTCGCCGGCCTGCTCGGCAAGGTCGATTGCCCGTGCTGCAAGCATCGCCGGTTCGAGTGGCTCGAAGGCGGGATGGGCTCGCACACGACCACCCTGTGCGGCCGCAATGCCGTTCAGGTGGCCGCTCGCCGTCCCGAGCCCTTGAACTTCGCCGCATTGTCCCAGCGGCTGGAGCCTCTGGGCGAGGTCCGGCACAACGCGTTCATGCTCCGGTTCGCCACCGAGGGCTATGAATTCACCATCTTCCCCGACGGCCGGGCGATCATCAAGGGAACCAATGACATCGCCAAGGCGAGAACGCTTTATGCGCAGTTTGTGGGGAGCTGAGGAGGGAAATCAGAAATAGGTTCCTTGTGAATGGCAGATGGGAAAGGAGAGATGACAGATGGCAAATAGCAAATGACAGATGACAGATGACAAATAGCAAATGACAGATGACAAATAGCAAATGACAAGTGACACAGGGCAGATGGCAAACGGCAAACGGGAAATGACGAATGATTGATGGCGGGTGCGCGTCGGGTTGACGAAGATAAAGTGTCCCCTCGGGGACGACCGAAGGTTCCTGCTGGGACGAACGGGGCAGAGTCATGAAATACAAGCAGTTCGAGGACTTACCGGTCTGGCGCAAGGCGATCGATCTTGCTGTTCGCGTTCACGCTCTCGGTGTTTCCGGCGGGCTGAGAGGATACGGCGGCCTCCGCGATCAAATCGAAAGGGCCGCGCTCTCCATTTCAAACAATATCGCAGAGGGGTTTGAGCGTGGCACGCGCGATGAGTTGATCTCCTTCCTTTACATCGCGCGAGGCTCCGCGGGAGAGGTCAGGTCAATGATCCATCTCAGCAGACGTCTTGTGAAGGAAGAACCAACCGTCAGTGAACTTTGCGAACTACACGAGGTCGTTCTTGACATCTCTCGCCAGTTAGGCGGTTGGATCGAGTCTCTGAAGAACACCGAGGCAGTCGATCCGCGCGAGCGTAACGACGCCGCAAGGCAGGCTGCAAGCGAAGCCAGGCGTCGAAGTGCGTTCGTCCGACAACTCCAGCGCATTGCGAAGGGAGAACTCGATTCATACACCGAGGAAAATGAGCAGTGACAATCGCGGCCAGCCATCCCCGACCGAGCCATGTTCTATCTGTCATCCGCCATTTGCCATCTGCCACTTGCCATGTGTCTTACGTCATTCGGCATCCGCCATCCGCCATCGTTCCTCTCGATGCCCCTGTACCGAGACAAACTTTCCCGCGCCCGTTGATCACTGGAATGAACCATGATTTATCTCGACAACGCCGCCACCAGCTTTCCCAAACCGGAACCGGTCTATCAGGCAATGGATCGATTCGCGCGAACGAGTCTGGCCAACCCGGGGCGTGCGGGGCATCGGATGGCTCTGGCGGCCGAAAAGATGCTCGGTGACACGAGACATCGGCTCAACCAGCTCTTTGGCGGTAAAGCGCCCGAGCGGTGGATCCTCACTCACAACTGCACCGATGGGCTGAACCTGGCGCTCAAGGGGCTGATTCAGCCCGGCGACCACGTCGTCACCACCGACCTGGAGCACAACTCGGTGAGTCGACCCCTGCGGGCGCTCGAGAAGGCCGGGGTCATCACGCTGACCCGGGTTGCTTCCACCCAGGGATACGTCGATGCCGAGGCGATCCGGGCAGCGCTTGGCCCGAAAACGACGCTTGTCGTGATGACC
>JBAUOX010000181.1:0-5256 GCA_049579985.1 Isosphaeraceae bacterium
CCGCGGCTTGCCCGATGCCCGGGTCTGGAAGTTGGTGGACTGGATCCGCGAGACAATGTGCCCGGGCTTGCCGCCGCTCGGCATGATGCAAGCTCAGAGGTCCCCGGCCCGGTGGAACGCGACCCGGATCATCGTCTTCACCGAGTACGACGACACGAAACGCTATCTCCAGCAGCAGCTCTCGGCAGCCATCGCCACGACCGACCGGGCCAGCGAGCGTATCGCCATCTACCACGGGCCTACACCTCCAGCCGAACGCGAGGAAATCAAGCGCGCCTTCACCGCGGATCCCCGGAAGCATCCGGTCCGCATTCTGATCGCCACGGACGCCGCGCGGGAGGGCCTGAACCTCCAGACCCACTGCTGGAACCTCTTCCACTTCGACGTACCGTGGAACCCCAGCCGCCTGGAGCAACGCAACGGCCGGATTGACCGCAAACTCCAGCCGAACGAAGAGGTCTACTGCCACTACTTCGTCTACACCGACCGCAAGGAGGACCGCATACTTGAAGTGTTGGTACGAAAGACCGAGACCATCAAGAAGGAGCTGGGAAGCCTCTCGCAGGTGCTCGAAGGCCGGCTCGCCCGAACTCTCAAGCAGGGCATCCGCCACCGTGACATCGCCGCTCTCGAGAAGGAACTCGAGGGGACCAATCCCGAGGCGGACAGTCAGCGCGTCGTGGAAGAAGAACTTGAGGAGTCTCGCCAGCGTCAGGAGGAGCTCGAAGCACAGATCGACCGGCTTCGTACCCTCAAAGAGCGGTCGGAAAAAGTCATCGCCCTCAGCGAGGACCATTTCCGTTCCGCCATCTCGTGCGCCCTCCAGATGATGCACGCCGATCCCCTGAAGCCGATCCCCAGGGATGACGACTGGGAGACGCCGATCGAGCGGTTCCAGTTCCCGGCTGTCGACCAGCGACAAGGCGCCGATCCGACCTGGGCCGACACCATGGATACACTCCGGGCGCCCCGGAAACGCGATCAGAAGCCCTGGGAATGGCGCAGAGAATCTCCCATCCGGCCAGTCGTCTTCCAGGACACCGGCACCATGGACCAGGACGTGGTTCACCTCCATCTGGAGCACCGGGTCGTGCAGCGGCTCCTCGGCCGCTTCACCGCGCAGGGCTTTGTCCACCACGATCTCTCCCGCGCCTGCCTGACCCAGACTCGTGACGCCATCCCCCGGGTTGTTCTTATCGGCCGGCTTTGTCTCTACGGTCCCCGGGCAGCCCGGTTGCATGAGGAGCTGGTGACGGTGACGGCCCGATGGATCGAGCTCAGACAGCGGAAGCAAGCCCTGAGCCCCTACAGCCGCGAGGCTGAGGTAAGGACGCTCGACCTTCTCGAGTCCGCCCTGCTGCCGACCGGAGGGCCGGACGTTGATCCCGTCATCCAGGCCAAGCTTCGTGAGGCCGCGGCGCGGGACATCGGGGAACTACGGCCACATCTCGACCGGAGGGCTACGGAACTTGCCGAGAAGGCTCGCGTCGATCTGGCCAAGCGTGCGGAGCAGGAGGCCACGGCCATGAGGAAGATCCTCGAGGAGCAGCAGAAGCGAGTGGCCGAAACCGCAGGCAAGTACAAGGATCCCCAGCTCATGCTCGATTTCAACGACGACGAGCAGCGCCAGCTCGAATCCAACAAGCGGCACTGGGAGAAGCGTTTGCGCGCGATCGGCCAGGAACTTGCCTCCGAGCCCGAACGCATCCGGGCGATCTACGAGGTCAAGGCCCAGCGGATCGAGCCCGTCGGCCTTGTCTACCTTTGGCCGGTGAGTGGGTAGTTGTTAGTTGCTGGTTGTTGGTTGCTAGAGGGAGGAGATGGAGTGGCTCAGCACTATCGTGATCTCTTGGTTTGGCAAAAGGCGATTGCTCTGGTCACGGACATCTACCGCTTGACGCAGGGCTTCCCCAGAGAAGAGTTGTACGGTCTCACATCGCAGATCCGGCGAGCGGCTGTTTCCATCCCAAGCAACATCGCAGAGGGCCAAGGACGTCTGACGCGGGGCGAATTTCGGCAGTTTCTCGGCCAGGCCCGTGGCTCTTACGCCGAGCTCGAGACCCAACTGATCATCGCCAAGAACCTCGGATACTTGTCCCAAGCTGGCAACCTGGCCGAAAATCTCGCTGAAGTCGGCCGCCTCCTCAACGGCCTATTAACCTCGCTGTCCAATTGCAAATGAATCACATGCATTTAACTAAGAACTAGCAACTAACAACTTTCGCCATGGCCAGAGACCCGGAACTCATCGCGCATCAAGAATGGCTCGGCTACCTCCAGCCGGTCGGCCTGGTTGTCTCGCCGCCTGCGCTGACCGCCGCCGGAGCGTACCCGAACAAGAATATCATCCCCGACCATGCCCGCTTCCTCGATCTCGTCGAACAGGTCACCGTGGAGGGTAAGGACGACCCTCAACCTGCCATCCGCGACTTCCCGCGCTTCGCCACACAGATCCTGGGATGGGAGCCGGCCGACTTGCTCGGCAGCCCCGACGGCGATCCTGTCCCCGAGACGCTCGAAATGGCCCTGCCGGAGTACAGCGAGACCCTCCGCCCGTCCTACGCCGTCCCCGAGTTCTCCAGCAACCAACAACCAGCAACTAGCAACTCTCCGCCATGGCTCATGCTCATCCAGCGGGTCAAGCTCGGCCTCGACCTCGACGAGACTCCCGAGACTGATGCCAAGGACCACTGCTGGCAGGCCAGTCCCCAGGCTCGCTTTGAGCGGCTCTTGCGCGAGACACAGGTACCGATCGGCCTGCTCTCGAACGGAACGCATCTGCGGCTCGTCTACGCCCCCCGGGGCGAGACCTCGGGGCACCTGACTTTTCCCGTGCAGGCCATGACCGAGGTGGCGGGCCGGCCGATCTTCGCGGCCCTCCAGATGCTCCTCTCCGCAGAGAGGCTCTTCACGCTCCCGGACAAACAGCGCCTGCCCTACATCCTTTCCGAGAGCCGAAAGTACCAGAACCTCGTCTCGACCAAGCTGGCCGAGCAGGTCCTGGCCGCCCTATACGAGCTGCTCCGCGGGTTCCAGGCGGCCGACGACCAGCGACACGGCGAATTGCTACGCGATGTGCTGAAGGACGACCCGAACCAGGTCTATGCGGGCCTGCTCCGCGTGCTGTTGCGGCTGGTGTTCATCCTCTATGCCGAGGACCGTTCGCTCCTCTCGAATGACGAGGTCTACCAGAAGTATTACTCGGTCATCGGCCTGTTCGAGCGGCTCCGCGAGGACGCCGGGCGCTATACCGACACGATGGACCACCGCTTCGGCGCCTGGGCCCAGCTCCTGACGCTCTTCAGGCTA
This sequence comes from Isosphaeraceae bacterium, assembly GCA_049579985.1. Lineage (GTDB taxonomy): Bacteria > Planctomycetota > Planctomycetia > Isosphaerales > Isosphaeraceae > Aquisphaera. The sequence continues at coordinate 3,310 of JBAUOX010000181.1, forward strand.
ATCTACGACGGGGGCCGGCACGGCACATTTCAACTCCCTGCGCGAAAAGGGTACTTGTTCGATCCGGGCCGCTATCCCTTCCTCGAGGGCCGGGGCGTTCCTGGTTCCTGGTTGTTAGTTGCTAGAGAAGACAAGGCGCGGACCGACGCGAGTTCTCCCATCCAGGAACTAGCAACTAACAACCAGCAACTACCCCGTCTTTCAGACGGGGTCGTCTTTCGGGTGCTTCAGAACCTGCTCATCCTCGACGGAGAAAGGCTCAGCTACCGCACCCTCGACGTCGAGCAGATCGGCTCGGTCTACGAGACGATGATGGGCTTCAACCTCGAAGTGGCCCAGGGCCGCTCGATTGCGATCAAGCCCACGAAGCCGCATGGGGCTCCGACGACGATCAACCTGGAGGCACTCCTCGCCGCCAAGCCCGCCGACCGGGCCAGGTGGCTCAAGGAGCAGTCCGACCAGGCCGTGACGGGCCAGGCCGCCGCCGCGCTGAAGGAGGCGGCCACGCCCGAGGACGCCGTCGCGGCCCTGGAGCGTAAGGTGAGCTTCGCTTCCACGCCCCGGGTCGTTCCGGCCGGGGCCATGGTGCTCCAGCCGTCCGATGAGCTGCGGCGGTCGGGCTCGCACTACACGCCGCGGACCCTCACCGAGCCGATCGTCGAGACGACCTTCCGGCCGATCTTGGAACGCCTCGGCCCGAACCCCACTCCCGAACAGATCCTCGACCTGAAGGTCTGCGACCCGGCCATGGGCTCCGGAGCGTTCCTCGTCGCCGCTTGCCGCTTCCTGGCGGACCTGTTGGTGAGGGCCTGGCACGCCCACAACGCGGTCCCGAAGGACATCCCTCCCGACCAGGACGAGATCCTCTACGCCCGCCGTAGCGTGGCCCAGCGCTGCCTCTACGGCGTGGACAAAAACCCGATGGCCGTCGACCTGGCCAAGCTGTCCTTGTGGCTGGCGACGTTGGCAAAGGATCATCCCTTCACGTTCCTGGACCATGCGTTGAAGTGTGGCGATTCGCTGGTTGGGCTCACCAAGGCTCAGATCCTGGGCTTCCACTGGAAGCCGGAAAAGCAGCGCGACTTCGCTCGAGCGGCCATCGAGGGGCAGCTCGGCCGGGCGCTGGAACAGCGGCGGCAGATCCGTGAAGCTCCAGACGGCACCTCTGAGGTGCTCCTCCAGGAGCGGCTTCAGGCGGCAGACGGGTTTCTCAATCCGGGCCGGCGGTACGGTGATCTCGTCGTCTCAGCTTTTTTCGCGGCCGACAACGATCGGAAGCGGAAGGAGCGGCTCGAATCCCTGTCGGATGACCTCGCGGCCCAGCGCAGCCAGTTCGACGTGGCACGCCATCAGCGGCTCGAGGCAGCCGTCGGCGGGCTTCGCCGTGGACCTCATCCGGTCTTTCCCTTTCACTGGGAGATCGAGTTCCCCGAGGTCTTCGACCGATACAATCCGGGGTTTGATGCCTTCGTGGGAAACCCGCCGTTCGCGGGCAAGAACACGCTCGCGTCTGGGCACGCGGCCGGTTATCCCGACTGGCTCAAGATGATCCACGAGGAGTCACACGGCAACGCCGATCTCGTGGCCCACTTCTTCCGCCGCGCGTTCGACCTCCTTCGAAACCAGGGGGCCTTCGGCCTGATCGCCACGAACACAATCGGCCAGGGCGACACGCGCTCGACCGGCCTGCGCTGGATCTGCAAGCACGGCGGAGTGATCTACGCGGCCACTCGGCGCAAGAAGTGGCCGGGCCAGGCTGCCGTCATCGTCAGCGTCGTCTACGTCGGCCGACTCGTAGGGTGGGTCGAGCCCGGGCGGGGCCATACGCCAAACTTAAGGCACGTAGTCCAGAAGTATAGGATTCTGTAAGAGTTGGGAGAGGCTGGGATGGATATTGCGGTTTTGGACACGTGCCCCGGCTTTAAGGAGGACGTCCTTCATGCGGCT
>JBAUOX010000182.1:0-3727 GCA_049579985.1 Isosphaeraceae bacterium
GTGGCAGGCGCCCGCGTCGAGTCCTCCACCTTGAAGCGAAATCCGGGCGATTTCGCGCTCTGGAAGAGCTCCAAGCCCGGCGAGCCCTGGTGGGAGAGCCCGTGGGGACCAGGCCGACCCGGCTGGCATATTGAATGCTCGGCCATGAGCATGAGGTACCTGGGTGCTCATTTCGACATCCACGGCGGCGGGCTCGACCTTGTCTTTCCGCACCATGAGAACGAGGTGGTTCAGTCCGAATCGTACACCGGCATGCCGTTCGCGTCCTACTGGTTGCACAACGGGCTCTTGACCAAGGACGGCAGGAAGATCTCCAAGTCCGACCCTGGTACGATCGTGCTCATGAGCGACCTGCTCAAGGCGCACGCGCCAGACACATTGAGGGCGCTCTTGCTCTCCAGCCATTACCGGCGGCCGATCGATTACGGCCCGACCCGGCTCGAGGAGATCGAGCGGGGATTGCAGACGTTCTACAGGGCCTTCGAGCGATTCGAGGAGCTGACCGGAAAATCCTTTTACACTCTCGAAGCACCGACGCGCCGGGACGACACACCCGGCGATCCCGCCCTTCCCGCCGGGATCGCCGAGCATCGCCAGCAATTCCTCGGGGCGATGGACGACGATTTCAATACCGGAGGCGCTCTGGGAGAGCTTTTTGAGATCGCTCACGCCGTGAACCGGATCTCGGCAACGGCCGTGGCAACCTCGGGTGCTGCCCCGGCTTATCTCACCGCGGTGACGGTGCTCCGTGAGCTGAGCCAGATCCTGGGGCTCTTTCGGAAGCCGCCGGCCCGGCCCCATGCCAGCGGCGACGGTCTGACGGCGCCCTTGCTCGAACTCTTGCTCGAGCTTCGCGCGCGGCTCCGCAAGGACAAGAACTTCGCCCTGGCCGACGAGGTTCGCAATCGCCTGACGGCTTTGGGGGTGGTCCTCGAGGATCGGCCCGACGGAACGCGGTGGAGGATCGAGCCGCGACGGTAGACCGACCGTAGCTTCCTGCCCCTGGAAGCAAGGAGCGATGCACAGGATGGCCCTCCGACTGTGTGAATCCGAGCCCGGCTTCGAGCTCAAAAAGGACCCGGCGGCCCAGTCGCCGCGTACCGTCCCCGACCGCGTGGTGGGAATTGATCCCGGCCTCAACGTGACCGGGTACGCGGTGGTGGAACCTTCTCCTCAAGGGCCTTACGTGGTCGAGGCCGGAGTGATCCGCCCGTCCGCTCGCTGCTCGGCGCTTGGCCAGCGGCTGGCCTACCTGCACCAAGGGGTCGAGGAGGTGCTGGACGCCTTCCCTCCCGGCTCGTTGGCGCTCGAGCGTATCCACAGCCACATCAAGTATCCCCGCACGTCGATCCTGATGGCACACGCTCGAGGCGTGATCGTGCTGGCGGCCGCCACGCGGGGCATCCCTGTCTTCGGCTACGCCGCGGCCCGGGTCAAGAAGACCCTCACCGGCAGTGGCCGGGCCCCCAAGCCGCAGATCCAGCACGCCATCATGACCGAGCTCCGGCTCGCCAGTCTTCCTGAACCCCACGACGTCGCCGACGCCTGCGCCCTGGCCCTCTGCCACTTCCAGGTCGGCCGCAACACGCGCGGCCTGCCGGGGTTCTGAAATCGAGTTTTTCCCGATCAATCTTGACCAGCATCCAGGCCGAGTTGCCTTCGGATCATTTCGCACAGGGTGCCAGCGATCTCCCGGTGTCTTGGCACGGGGGCCTGCCTGCCATTTGCCGGGTTGCGGTAGATGTCGTGGCGCCCACCGTGCCTGTGCAACAGGCAGCCAGCTCGCTCGAGTTGCCGGATGAACTCCTGGCGCTTCATACCTCCAGTTCCACGTCCTGACGCTCGGCGAACGGGGGTACGGCCGTGCGATCCTGAGTCACCATCAACTCGTACGCCTCTTGGATGTTCTCCCGTAATTCATCGAGGCTTTCTCCCTGGCTGAACACACCGGGAACTTCCATCAAGCGGCCGACGTACCAATCGCCATCTCGCCAGTACTCTAGCGTGAACAGTCGTCGCATCGTAACTCCCTTGAGGCAGAGACATGTCGAAAGTGGACCTTGTCCTTGAGACTCTTCCAAGCCCAGCATATCCTCGGGCACTCCATCCATGAAGCGGAGACTTGGCCGAGGTGCTCTTGACCGCGCTGACCGGAAGAGACTCGCCGTGCTGTGGCAGGCATCTCGTTCGGACAAATAATCCGTTCTCACCACTCGCCGACACCCAGGCCGAATGGCAGGCTGCGCGGAGGGACTTGAAGGACCACACCGTCGCCGAGATGCGGTAGCTTTCGATCAAGGACCGGCCGCGCCATTCGGGTCAGACCGGCTTTCAGGAACACGACCATCCCGACGCACCACAGCGGGCCCGCCGTCCCGGTGCGTTTCGAGGGCCCTGCCAGCGGGACGTTCCTGCTGGTAGAGTGGAATTCTCATGAGAACTGAGCCGGAAGCGAAATGATGTCATAGGCGGCGCGGAACGGAGGGTAGCCGACGCGGCCCCGATCTCGCCGTTTGTTGACCCACGACCCGACAAAAGGACCCCTGATGCCGAAACTAATCCCATCCATCAACAGCGACAACCAGGAAGGGAGCGACCACCATGCCAACCGTGACGATCGAGGAAGCACAGAACAAGCTCAGCGAGTTGATCCACCGTCTGACGCCCGGTGAGGAGGTCGTCATCACCGAGAACGATCAGCCCGTGGCTCGGCTGGTTGCCGCCACACCCCAACAGTGCAAGCCTCGCCAACTGGGTACGCTCCGGGGGACTGTCCTCTACATGGCCCCCGACTTCGACGCCCCCCTTGACGACTTCAAGGAGTACATGGAGTGAGGCTGCTGCTCGACTCTCACACCCTGATCTGGTCCGTCGAGCAACCGGCGAAGCTCGGTCCCACGGCGGTCTCCGCCCTGCAAGATCCCGGTAACGCCCTTCTTCTGGGTGCCGGAACGATCTGGGAGGTCGCCATCAAGGTAGGCCTTAAAAGGCTGACCCTCTCACTGCCGTATCGGGCCTGGATCGAGAAGGCGATCGCCGACCTTGGCTTGAGCATATTGCCGATCACCGTCGAGTACGCCGATGCCCAAGCGGTGCTGCCGAACCATCACAGAGACCCGTTCGATCGCCTCCTCGTGGCGCAAGCCCAGGTCGAAGGCGTGCCGCTCGTGAGTGACGATGTGACACTCGATTCGTACGGAATCACCCGGATCTGGTAGGAGACAGGATGGGCCAGACGCAAAGGGCGCCCACTTGTCCTGGGTGGCAGACCGTGAGTGCCCCTTTCGCTCTCTCGCCGCTCGCCACGACCTTCACGCCACCTACCGACCCGCCGGAAATTGAAGCTATGAGAGGGAGGTGAAGGTCGACGCGACGGTTTGCAGAACCTCTGATCCTGGGGAAGACTTGAGGAGTTTTACCCGTTGCCCCATTTACCCAGACCCGGAGCCCTGCAATGAACTTCATCGGCGTCGACCTTCACAAGAAGTCTATCACCATCTCACCATCTGCGTCATGGACGAGAAGCGAAAGATCCTGGCTCGCAAGACACTCGCCTGCACGCAGACCAACGAGATTGTCGAGTTCTTCCGGCAGTTCCGTCCCTTCAAGGTGGTCGTCGAGGCCACCGCCAGCTACCTCTGGTTCGTGGAGCTCGTGGAGCCCCTGGCCGAGAAGGTCGTGCTGGCCAATCCCAAGAAGCTGCGGGTGATTGCCGAGAGCACCAAGA
>JBAUOX010000183.1:0-7519 GCA_049579985.1 Isosphaeraceae bacterium
GGTGTCGGTGTCATGTCATGACGCGGATCAGCCCACGGCACCGGTTCAGGTAAACTCGGCTCGGCCGTATCGGATCGATCCTGGGAAGGGTCTGATGCGGACGGATTCTGGAGCGAACCGCCCCATATCCGGTCTTGTGACCTCCATCCTGGACCCGCGGCTGGAGTCGCTCCTCCGCGCCGCGGACCAGTGGAGACAGTCGCGAGGACCCGAGAGAACGGTCATCGACCAGGTTTACCTGGTTCCCGACCTGGCCAGCTTCCTGGACGTGATTGCCACCTGGGACGAGCGAAGCTTCTTCCCGATCTTGATCGACGACCCGGCATGGACGCTGCCCTTCCTGCGGACTTTTCGTCCGGCTCGGGTGGTGCGGATCGTCGTCGAGGCCGGGGCCGGGAGAGCGTCCTCCGAAGAGAGCGTCGCTTCGACCGATCCGCATGCCCTCTGGACGGCCGCTCAACGTGCAGTGGCCCGGGCGTGGACCGGGGAGTCGGTCGCGGATGGACGGTTGCCCCCAGCTCACAGAGTTCCATCCAACCTGGGCCCGACGCCACCCGGTCTCGTGCTCAGTAACCCCGAGAGCGCGATGCTCGCCGGCGCCGTGGCTCTTGCCGCGGGCCGGTTCCAGCCCCTCGTACGGCTGGACCCCATCACCCGGTATTCGAGTTCCGGGGAGCCTTTGGGCGGATCAAGATTCAAGACCTTTCGGGACGTCCTCTCGCTTGCCGAAGCCCGGGGGTTCGCACGCTTGATCGAAGCCGGCGCCGCGACGATCACCGGGAAGTACGACCGGCTGGGCGACCACTGTGACTTTCTGACCCTGGCCGGCGACTGGCCCTACCGATATTTCAATGATGCGGAAGGCGGTGTCGTACGTGGCGAGCACGCCCTTGACGACCTGATCGGACGGCTGATCGAGACCAACGAGGGAGGTCTGGCGCAGTCGCGATCTCGGTGGGCGTTCACCGGCCGGCTTCTGGGAAACCCGGCCTCCAGCGTCTATCGCGCCATGTGCAGCCTGTTTCTTCAGCCTGACTCCGCAGTGCTGTGGGACACCTACAACGCAGGGCCTATCTGGTCGGATTACCGGATGACGGAAGCCGTCCGGACGCTGGGCCGGCTCTGGCCGCGGTCGATGCCCCCGGTACATCGCTCCGGCACCGACGCCAGCCTCGCCGCATGGCACCAGGTGTTCGATCCCGTCAACCGGTTCGGATGGATCATGGTCAACTCGTCAGGGGTACGCGAGTTTTCGATCCCGGGAGGGAGCGGCATCCCAGCCGACCTGCCACGGGGCCGACCGACGGCCGTGTCGATCATCCACAGCTTCTCCGCCACCGACCCGGTTGATCCCTCGACACTCGCGGGACGCTGGCTGGAAAACGGCGCCTACGTCTATTACGGTTCAATGAATGAGCCGTACCTCCATGCTTTCCGGTGTCCAAAGCTGGTCGCCGAGCTTGCCGCCGTCGAGATGCCCTTGAGCGCGGTGCTGCGGCAGGGAGAGCATGAGTCGTTCGGCCGACCCTGGCGATTGGTCTATCTGGGTGACCCTCTTTATCAATTCCGCCAGGACAGCTCCGGCGCCCGCCAGAGCCGCGCCGCTCCCAGGGTGGGTCAGACCGCGATTTCCGTCCACGGCCACTGGACCGCACACGAGATCACCATCAAGGCAGAACCGCTCGATCACCGCGCGAATCAGCCGGCCCGGCTGCAATGGTGCCTTACCGCCGCGATTCGTGGTCTCTGCCAGAAAGAGGATTCGGCGACACCCGGTAACTCGCCGGGCCAACCTCGTGAGGAATCCGAGGACTGGCAGTCGATCCTGATCGAGATCGATCGCGAACAACTCGACCCTGTGCTCAGGCCGATTTTCGATGAGTTGGCGACTGACACCTTGCTGAATGCGGGCGACCAGAAGCGTCTGCTGGACTGGCTCTTGCGCATCCCACTCGCCGCATGCAGCCCTCGTATCGGGCGGACGATCGAGACGGTCGCGATGAGCCGGCTCGCGAACCTTGCCGGCAGCCAATCCATCACTCCTGCGCTCGATCTCTGGGATGAGCTGATTCGCCGCCCCTGGCCCAACGGCCAGGCGTTTCCGGCCCAGTTCACCCAGCGCCTTGGTGCCTTGGTGGATGCCAACCCGCGATCCGCCCGAGAACTCTATCGCCAAAGACTGGTCGAGGCCAAGCGTTTCCTGTCCCTGAACCCACCGCGATCTCCTCGTGTCGATCTGGTCGACGATGAGCTCAAGCGCCTCGATGCGGCACCGCCTCGAGTCACGGACGGAGTTTCTCCCTGACTCCTTGGCGATCCGGCCGCAGATCTTCAGGGGCCGCTGGCTGCAAGTCTTTGCATCGAAACTGCTTGCCCTTCGTCTTCCGGAACGTTATGATATTCCTTCTGTTTCGCCCCGGCTCGGAGAAGCCGAGTGCCATGCTTCTCTCACCGTGGCGCCGTAGCCAAGTGGTAAGGCAGAGGTCTGCAAAACCTCCATCCCGAGTTCGAATCTCGGCGGCGCCTCTCACCGAACGAACCCGCCCAAGCCCGTCCAGACCCGAAAAAACCGAGGGTCAAACCCACGTCATCGGGAACCCGCTCGATCCCATCATCACGTCAGTACCCGAATGAGTCCGGCTCAAACCGTCCCCCAACTGCTAGCGAAAATGCTAGCGTTGAGAATGCTTATGCGTTGAACTCCAACGCCGATGACCCCGACCTGGCCGCCGTGGTGGATGCATGGCCCGAGCTGCCCGGGGCGATCAAGGCCGGCATCCTTGCCATGGTCCGCACGTCGCGTTCCTGATTCACCCCCGCCTCGGGGTGGTTCGTGCCGCGCCCCGGGAGGGGGTTACAACCCCGGCCCGAAGTGAAGCGAACCGCGACTGGGACGGCCGCCGAGCTGCCCCAACCCTGGCCGCCGCCAGCTCTGTCGTGGCCAAGAAGTCGTGAGTTTTGTCAGGAAACGCGCGAAGGTTTCCTGCGGTCTGGAAGCGAAGCGGGTCCGCAAGGCCCTCGCCAAGCTGGCCGATCGGGGCTTCGCGATGGTATTCGGCTAGCGTCGCCTTGACTTGGCGCCGACTGGAGATGATGGGCCAGGGGCGGGAATTGGCGTGGACGTCACGACATCCCCCGGGCCGGCATCAGGGGATTTCCTCACGCTGTGTACAGCAAAATAAAGGGCGAATGCGAACAGAAGCAAGATTCCCACTAAGGCGAGCTTGAAGAGATTGCGCAGAGTCTTCAGCATGGCAGAATCTCCTGGGTTGAGTGGAGGCCGTCCAACGTGGAAGCGGCGGTGTCAAGAAACCAGCGCGGATCGCCTCGGGCAGCTCTGGCCATGCATCGACGACGGTGGTGGAATCGGGAACACTGGTCCCCTGCCGTCCGATCCGGGGACATCGCCCGGGAGCCAGACTCTTGCGGAGTCAGTCATCAATCTCCGGCGAGTCAGCCGATTCAGTGCTCGTCATCGATCTAACCCTTCACCGGGGGCGCCGTCAGGTGGGACAGGGCGGGTGCAGGCTCGCCGCGCCCACCGGAACGGCCATTCGCCGGGTAGCTACTCCCGGCATCAACCATGAGTCTACGGCATCCCACCGTCGGGATGAACATCCCACCATCGGGATGAACAGGGGTCCGGGCCGAATTCCGGGCGGCGTGTCCGTCGCCAGGATCGCGGCCCGATCCTCCCCGAGGCGGAGTGTCTCAGGTTCGGGCGGCGCGGACCATGGCCACGATGCCGGCCCGGATCGCCTCGGGCAGGTCGGGCCACGCATCGACCACGGCGGCCAGCCGTTCGGCATCACCTTGCAGGAAACCGTCGGCGTTCCCATAATCACAGTGTTCTGGACAGAGAATGTCCTGCCGTGATGCTGCGTTCCCGCCCTTCACGACGAAGGGTAAGAGCACCATGAATCCGTCGATGGTTCTTGTGGCCGTGCTACTCGCACAAGCCAGCACAAAGCCAAACACCAAGCCGGTCGTTTTTCATGCCGGCGACCGAGTGGTGATCGCCAACGGCGTGAACGAAAACGGGCTAGTCCCGGAGATCGTCGCGGTCGTTTACCAGGAAAAGTTCCTGCACGTCGCCAATCCGACGCGAGGCAGAATCACAACCGGTCGGAGGCGGAAAGAAGCACTGGTCTTCTCCAAGAACGCAGGCGATTCTGTTCCCGAGGCTCGGGTTGTTGAGAAGCCGGGTCCAGATCAGAAGGTCGTGATGGAGTGGGCGACTTACGAGGTAGAGTTGCTGGAAGGTCCACAGAAGGGACAAAAGGTGATGGTGGGGACCGCGTGCCTTCGTAAGGATACATCGACGCCACAATCCTCCGGCCGAGAATCCACGCCCCCTTCATCATCGCCACCGTCCTCCCACAGCGACGATTGGAGTCGGCTCGACAGAGGTTATATCAGTGACCAGAGCCTGACCTACCAAGGCACGCCGGTGGTATGCCTCTGTGTCGATGACAAGGCTTGGGATCAGATGTTGGACGCTCAGAACAAGGGTGATCTCGAAGAGATCGCTATGCTTGTGGCCAAAGAGAAGGTAGCGTTCGTTCCCCGGGGAACCCGGGTCAAATGCGTTAAGACAGGATTCACGTCCCTCAGGCTCCGTGTCTCGGAAGGACCTTCCGCCGGGGTGGAAGGCTGGCTTCAGAGAGAGCTTGTAAGGAAGGGCGAGCCCCCTGCCGAATTCGCAGACCGAACTGGTCCCACACCCGAGCATGATAGTCCTCCAACAGCCAAGAAGCGCCACCCCACGCTGCGATCCGAGCAACTGAATGCGGAACAACTGGCCACAGCCACAGAGAAGGCCCTTCTCAAAACCGAGGCTGGCTTCCCCTCGATTGCAGGAGTATGGCAAGAAGGACCGGCGGAGAACCAAATTCGGGTAACCATCACACAGAACGTCGACAAGTTTACCGCTACCTGTAGATACCACTACATGGGATACGGCGAGATCAGATGGCGAATGACCGGTACCATATCGAAAGACGGGGAAATCAAAGGGAGTGTTGTACATACCAAAGCACCACGCGGTTGGCTAAATCAAACTCGCACTGGAAAGTTCTCGGCAACTGACGGCACGATAACTGGCCATGCCACATTTCGAGGCGGTGGACACGATTTCGAATGGAAACGCCTCGACAACTAACAGAATGGCTGTAGCCGATGGCGGCCGCGGCACTATAGCGATGGAGCGGGTGCGAATGGCTTTCGGCTAAGCCGAGATGCTTGCCCGGAACCAGGAAGTCGCCCGCGGCGAAGGGGATGGTGAGTCGGTGACCGCCCCCGGCATCCCGCCCGGCCATACCGATCCCCCCCGCCTCGTTACCGACGATTGCGTCCGGGAGTCTTGATCACGGCTCACTCCCACGACTGGCGTTGCTCCCCGGCCGGTGCCCGTCATAATGGATTGAACAGCTCAACCGTCGGCCACCCAACGAATGAAGCCCGGCTTGCTGGGTTCCGGGTCCTTCCTGCTGAGCCTTCGGGCTCGATAGGTCTGGGATCAGTCGCAATACCCATTTGAGTTTCTTGTCAGTCAGACATCAGACAAGGGGACGGACGTGAGTCGGGATGATCTGGCCAGAATCGCGCTGCTTGAGGTAGCCAGGCGCTGCGTAGAGGTCGAGACCAGGCCGGTGCCGAAAGCCTGGGAGCATGTGGCTAAGTATTATCATGCACAGGATCGTGCATTCGGCCCGCGTTATTCGCCGACATGGTTCGGGGCCTTGACCGAGACCGAAGCGGGCAGGGTCCGGGCACTTCGCGCTCTCCGTGGGCTGGAAAAGGCGGGTCTGGTCATCCTGGTTCGAAGCGAATGGGCTGGCAGGCTTCAGCGCGTCCGTTTGACGGAAGAAGGGGCTCGGATTGCGGAAGAGTTGAGGAATGCCGAGACGTCGACTGCGGTAGGGACCTGACCAAGCCTGGACGCCCAAACTGTCATATGAAAAAATATGTCATCGGGTAGCTGTTCGGCCCGCGAACCGGATAGCTCAACGCGGTCGGCCGGGAATAGCGCCGCACTCACCGCCCTTCCCGGCTGGCCGGCCCGGTGTAGTGAGTGCAACAGCATGTCCAAACTAAGCGCCCCCGTCGGCGATACCCTGGAAGAATTGATCGGCCAATTCCTCCAGACTGTCCCGGAGACGTGGACGGAGTATGACTGGGCAGCGCTGAGCGAATCGCGGGAACGCGCGCTTTACGAGCTTACGGCGGCAGGGATGATCGAACGTCGCCTGACGATTCGGCTTGTCGCCTCTGGGCATCCCTTGGTTGTCGAAGCGACGATCACATGTACCGGCCAAGGCGGCTTAAGCCAAGCGTTGGAATATGTTCTCGCGGATACGTGGAACGACTGGAGGGATACCTTCGGGGAGCGTAGGTCCGGAGACCTGAAAGACGCCCCCATGTTCCATTGCCAACGAATCGGCAAAGAACAATGGCGATTGACGGCCGATGGTGTCCAAGCTCGGCGCGATTTGGACGCTGGTCAATCGTCGAGGGTATTCGACTTCGTTTTGCAGCGGGGATTCTTCGACGGGCAACCGCGCTTGTTGCCCGATGGACGCATCAGCCAGCCCTTGCCAGTGGGTGGTAAGGGAAACCTCGAACGGATGCAAAGGGTGTCGCCCGACACCTGCCCATCCGGGGTGAACATCATTAATTGGCACGAGGGAGCCCAAGCCCTCGGGGTGGCCTTCACCGAACTGCTCAAGACGAGAGAAACGCAAGCTGCGGCCCCGGCAGAACCCGCCGCGCCCCGGCCCGAGGGAGGGAGCAAGCCCTCCGAGGCCCCGGCTGAACTGCCCGACCTCGTGACGCTCGATCCGGCGGCCGTCGCCGCCAAGGCCAAAGGGAGGATCAAGCCGGCATCAAAACGAGAGGTTCCCCGAGGGAAGCTTGACGAACACGCTTCGATTGAACTGACGAAGAACCCGTCCCTGACGTACGAACAGCTTGCCACGATGCTGGGCTGCAAGCCCGGAACTCTCCGCGACAAGCGGAAGTGTCCCCTGCTGGCCGCCGCCAAGACTCGGAACAAAGCCACGAAGCAGGAGTTCTACGGGAAGGACAAGTGGACCGACCGGCGCCCCGACGATTAGGCGACACTTTGGCGACATCGCCAAAGAATTTTTCCCCGAGAAACAAGCCACAAACCGCAAGTCTTAGGCGACACTCAGGCGACACTCGCCCATAGGGCAAAGGCCGTGCGTTGTGGCCTTCAAACCCTTTGGGTATTTCCCATGAGTCGTGATGTTTCGCCGCCCGCGCCGCGCCCGGATGCGGACCCCGTGGGATGGTTCGCTCTGCTTGAGAGAGCGGTTCGACAGCAAGACTTCCTGATCGCCGAAGAGGCGCGTATGCAGTTGGCCCGAATCGGTTGGGACGTTCGCCACGCCCCGAAGCGTGGAAGGACCAGTCAGACCGCGCCAAAGAGCAACAAGACGGCCGCCGGAAGGGATGGCGTCCAATGACACCAGCCCCCCGCCGCAAGCCCACCCTGGGC
>JBAUOX010000184.1:0-10254 GCA_049579985.1 Isosphaeraceae bacterium
TCTCACTGATGCTCCGGCGCGACAGGCCGCAATGCAAGGCGCAGCGGTCGATCCGTCCCCGGTATTTCTCCAGCACCCGGATCAGGTAGGCGCGCTCGATTCGCCGGATGAACTCGTCGGTCAGGTCCTGAAGAGGCCGGTTCTGGTCGAAGTCGAGGCTGAACGGCTCCTCGCGCAGCGGTACGATCTGGGGAGGAAGGTTGTCCGGCTCGATCACCGGCCCTGGGGTCGTGACGACCGCCTGCTCGATGATGTGCTCGAGCTCGCGGACATTACCCGGCCAGTCGTAGCGGAGCATTCGTGACAGTGTTTCCCGGGCAAAACTCTTGGCAGGCAAGCCGCGCTCCATCAGCTTGTCGAGGAAGTGGTTCACCAGGAGGGCCACGTCCTCAAGCCGCTCACGCAGCGGCGGAAGGTCGATCGACACGACGTTCAGCCGGTAGTACAGGTCCTCGCGGAACCGGTTCTCGGCGACAGCTTGGGCGAGGTTCAGGTTCGTGGCGGCGATCACCCGGCAATCAGCCTTGATCGGCTCGCCACCGCCGACCCGCTCAAAGCGTTGGTCCTGGAGCACCCGCAGGAGCTTGGCCTGCATGCCCAGAGGCAGGTCGCCGATCTCGTCGAGAAAGAGCGTCCCGCCGTTGGCGAGCTCGAACCGGCCTTTTTTTTGCCGATCGGCACCCGTGAACGCCCCCCGCTCGTGCCCGAACAGCTCGCTCTCCATCAGGTGTTCGGGAAGCGCCGCGCAGTTGACGATCTCGAGCTTGCCGCTCCGCGTGACATCGCTGAAGTGGATCGCCTGGGCGACCAGCTCCTTGCCGGTCCCGGTCTCGCCGGTGACCAGAACCGTGCATTTCGACGAGGCGACCCGCTCAACCCGGGCGAATACCTCCATCATCCGGCGGCTGCGGCCCAGCAAGTTATGGTAGGCGTTGCGCCGGCGAAGCCGGTTGCGCAGGTCGGCGACCTCGTCAACCAGGCGGCGATCCTCCAGGGCCTTGTGGACGAGCAATTCCAGCCGCACGGTGTCGATCGGCTTCTGGATGAAGTCGTAGGCGCCCAGCTTCATCGCATCGACAGCCGCCTCCACGGTGGCATAGGCCGTCATGACAATGACTGTGACGGGCAAGTCGCGGTCGCGGATCTCCCGGATCAGGTCCAGGCCGCTGATACCCGGTAGCCGCAAGTCCGTCAGGACCAACGAATACGGACGCTCCACCAGCCACTCCAGCGCGGTCGTGCCCTCGTGAGCCACGCTGATCTCGCGACCGGGAGTATTCAGCAGTTGCGAAAGCTGCTGCCCGATGAGCTCGCTGTCATCCACCACGAGGATGCGTCGATCCATGGCGCCCTCATCCAGGTTGAGGTGGGTGGGCACGACCCTGGGGTCCTACTTCGATTGAGCAACCGCCAGTTCGACCGGGTCCAAAAGAGTCCTACTCAGAAGTCCATTTTCTCAATCGTGCTAGCCTACGGGGAATTCTCTGGCTGTCAAGCCGGATCGCGCTCTTTGCCCTGATCGAGCCTCGCGTGTGCTCTCGTCGGGTGAATCCATTCTCTGGGCTGTCAATGGCTTGAGCTCAGAGAGCGGTCCGGAATTCGCCGCAACTCTTTTTACGGAAGGCACTTATATGAGGTGGTTAGAGAGGCCGAAATCCCGCCACAACTGTCTGCTACACAAGGGCTTAGGGTGATACTTGCCAACTAACCCCCCGAAACGCACAATGAGCCTTGGCGTAAACCAGCACGTTAGTATCGACGAACACGGGATCATCGGCCGTCGTCGCCATAGATCTCCTCACGTCGGATGCGAAATCCCTCGGGCCAAGGTCCGACGTCATGGGACGCGAAAGTTAGCGGGACCCGCGCTGTCGTCGGCCCCTCGATCATCATCACCACCCGATGTGGTCCGGGCGCAACGTCGGCGGGGAGCTGAACTGTGGCCTGACGCGATTCGTCGACCACGATTGTCGTCTCGATCGTCTTCATGAAGACACCTCCTACGAAGAGTCTACCAGAGGAGCTTTCCATCCGCAGGAGCCGGAGGTGAGGCTGGTGGCGCTCTCAGAGGCGAGCCAAGACATGCGGCCCGACTCGATCACTGGCCATGCGTGCATGCGTGCAGTCCCAACTTGGTATGGACTTGGCGGCCGATTCGCTGTCAACTTTGGCGCGCCGCGAACAGAGCTTCGGGGCTGAACGATTTGAGCCGGGCGGACGGAATGCCGATGAGGATGAGAACGATCGAAGGGATTGCGCTCGTTCTGCCGGAACTGCCGGCCGATCGGGTGCGTCCGTCGTGGAGCGTTATGACGTTGGTTTCCGGGTAGCCTGCGCTGGCGATTAAGGAGAGGCTCATGCGGAGTCTGCGGTATTCCGTGGCCGTGTTCGGACTGATGGCTGTGGCCGCGCCATGGAGCATGGCGGCGGACTACAGCCCGAAAGACTTGCTCAAGTTCCGGCCGACCCAGACCGGTGTGGACTACGATACGCCCACCGACGCGGCGGCCATCGAGGCGTGCAAGGTCGAGCTGGTGACCGATGCGCAAAAGCGGACTGTCGGCTATGCGCTGCGGGACGGTCAAGGAAAACTCCTCCGCCGGTTCGTCATCACCAACGGCGGGAAGTACCTCAACCAGTGGAGCTATTACCAGGACGGCTTCGAGGTGTATCGCGAGAACGATCTGGACGGCGATCGCACGCTCGATGAATGCCGCTGGCTCAATGGCGGCGGGACCCGGGTCGCCGTGATCAAGAGCGGCAAGATCGCCGGCTGGAAGCGGCTCTCGGCCGAAGAGGCGTCCAAGATGCTGGTGCAGGCCTTTGTCGGTAGCGACTTCGGACTGCTGGAATCACTCATGGCCACTCCCGAGGAGCTTGCCGCGGCAGGCGTGCCCAAGGATGTGGTCGACAAGGTCACTGCCGGGGCGGGCAAGCGCGCCGAGGCGGTCGAGGCCCTTCAGAAGTCACTCACCGGCTGGACCGCCAAGACCGTCTGGAACCGGTTTGATGGCACCTATCCCCATGTGATCCCGGCTGACCCGGCGGGCGGGCTGGAGAAGGACCTCGTGCTCTACGAGAACGCGGTGATCTTCGCCGGCGGACCAGCGGCACAGGCCAGCTCGGTCAAAACTTCGTTCCTCCAGGTGCCCGAGATGATCAAGCTGGGCGAGACCTGGAAATTCGTCGAGCTGCCCCGCGCCGTCGATCCCGAGAAGCCGGTCGTGGCCTCCACCAGCGGCATCCGCTCTGCCATCTACGACGTTGCGGGCCCCGGGCCCCAGCGTGACGAGGCGATGGAAAAAAGCATCAAAACCCTGGCCGACTTCGACAACGCCAACGCCAAGCTTCAGGCAAGCGGCGACAAGAAAGACCTCGCCCGGTTCCACGTCGGCCGCGTTCCTCTGCTCGTCGCGATCGTCAAGGTGGCCAAGGACGCCGAGGACCAGGTCAACTACAAGAAGCAGATCGTGGACAGCCTGGTCGCGGCCTACCAGACCGGCGCCTACCCGAAGGGCCGGCAAGTGCTCGAGGGGATGATCGAAGAGGGTACCACGATCTCATCTTACGCGGCCTACCGCCTCATTGGCGCTGACTTCGTGATGCGGAACGAGGAGCCTGGCGCGAACTTCCTCGCCAACCAGAAGAAGTGGATGGCCGAGCTCGAGGACTTCCTGACCAGGTTCGGCAAGTCGGAGGAGGCCCCGGAGGTCTGGTTGCAGCTTGGCAGCTCCAACGAGTTCAACGCCGAGGAAGATAAATCGCGGCAGGATTATACCAAGCTCGTCGACAGCTTCCCGGACACTCCGGCCGGCAAGAAGGCCGCCGGCGCTCTGCGGCGGCTCGACCTCGTGGGCAAGCCGATCGGCATCAAGGGAACGAGCTTGCAGGGCGAGACGGTGGACACGTCGCAGTCTCGCGGCAAGTCTGTCCTGGTGGTGTTCTGGGCCTCGTGGGGTGGTCAGTCGGTCCGCCGCGAGCTACCCGACCTGGTGAAGCTTTACGGCAAGTACCAGGGCAAGGGATTGGAGATTGTCGGGGTCAGCCTGGACAACGAGCGCGGCGATCTGGAGGCCTACCTCAAGGAGCAGCCGATGGCCTGGCCGCAGATCTTCGAGGCAGGCGGCATCGATAGCCGGCTGGCGACCGAATACGGCATTATCTCCCTGCCCACGATGTTTCTGATCGACGGCCGAAGCAAGGTTGTCAATCGTAGCCTACGAACCGCCTCCGAAGTGGAACGCCAGCTCGAGCGGCTGCTGTCCCAGAAGCAGCCGGGAGTGGCTCTGGGCGAGCGCTGAGCCGAGCCCGCGTCACCATGACGATGGCGATGGCGATCCGGCCGGAAGCCGCTTCCCCCGAAGTGGCTTCCGGCTTTTGGTTTTCCTCTTGCCTGATCGGGATCGTCGTCCCGGTGTTGGGTGGGTTGTTCGTCTGGCGATATGTCACGGCCCATTTCGATCGCCTGGCCGGCCGTGGAGGGAAGATCCGGTCGAAGCGATCGACGTGGCGGCGAAGCCTGCACAGGCTGGATTGGCCTGATGTCGCGAGGACTGCTTCGCTTGATCCATCGCGCGGGGTTCCTGGGCGGCATTGTCCCTCCGCCGTCAAGCCGATTATCCTGTCGTTACGCGGCCGAACAAGCTGATTCGCGCTTGACCCTGGAAAGGACCGTCTTCGATGCAGGTTCTGGCGTGTCTGAATGGAGAGATCATGCCGGTGGAGGAGGCCAAGGTCCCGGTCTGGGACCGGGGTTTCCTGTTCGGCGACTCGGTCTACGAGGTCTTCCGGATGTACCAGGGCCGGTGCTGGCTGGAAGTGGAGCACCTGGCGCGGCTGAAGCGAAGTCTCGGGGAGCTGGATTTCGCGCCTCACGACCTGAGCCGGATGATGGAGCGGGCTCACGAGACGATCAGGGCCAGCGGGATCAAGGAAGGAACACTCTATGTCCAGATCACCCGCGGCGTGGCGCCCCGGTCGCATCCGTTCCCGCATCCGCCTGTTCCGCCCACCGAGGTGATCATCGTCCGGCCTTACGACGACTCACCGAACGCGCGGCTGCGCGAGAGGGGCGTGCCGATGATCAGCCATCCCGACCTGCGGTGGAAGCGGTGCGACATCAAGTCGACGAACCTGCTGGCGAACGTGCTGGCCGTCGAGACCGCGCGCCGCGCCGGGGCTTACGAAGCGGTCCTGATCGACGCGCATGGGTTCGTGACCGAGGCGACCCGCACCTCGCTGCTCTGGGTGCGGGATGGTCGTCTCGAGGGCACTCCGGAGGGGCACGAGATCTTGCCCGGGATGACTCGCCAGCTCGTGCTGCGATTGATCGGCTCGCTGGGCATCCCGTTCGCCGGCGCGCAGGTGACCCTCAATGAACTGAAGGCCGCCGACGAGGTGATCCTGGTAGGCACAACGACCCAGGTGATGCCCGTGATCGCTCTCGATGGCGCGCCGATCGGCTCGGGCGGGCCCGGTCAGATGGCCCGGCGGCTCCTTCGCGCCTATGAAGCGGCCGTCCAGGACTGGCTGGCGGATCTTGCTCTCGCTCGTCCCTCGGCCGCGTCGGTGCCGGGAGGTTGAATGAGCGCGGAAGAGACACTTGACGAGAACGATCCTTATGCCGCCCACATGCGCCGTAACCCGCTTCCTGGCGCGGGAATACGGATCATCTTATTGACCGGGCCGCCGGCTGATCCCGCCGAACGAATTCTTGCGCCAATCGTCGCCTGGTTACAGGCCGCCGGGCGCCCCGTCGCTGCTCGGACCGTCATCCTCGACGGGCGCACCGCGCGGCTGAACGACGCAGTGCGGGCCGCCCTTGACGATCTCTCGCATCCCCTCGTGCTGATCACGACGGCCGTCCAGCCATGGTCGCCGGCTCATCTCGAGCCCCTCCTCGAAGCCATCGACCGATGCGATCATGTCGTCGGCAGGCGGCCTGTCGGGCCCTGGCGCGGGCTAACACGCTGGATCGGCTGTTTGGCTCAGCGTTTGATCTTCGCGGTTCCCGTTCTTGACGTCCATTCACCGTGCCGGCTCCACCGCATGGAGAAGCTCGCGGCCATTCCGCTTCAGTCCGGCTCGTCGTTCCTCGACCTCGAAGTCCTGGCCAAGGCGACATTCCTCGGCCACCTGCTCAGCGAAGTGGACGTGCCGCCGCTGGCGGGATGGGTTGTGCGGAGAGGTCGGTGGAGCGATCTGGGCACGGTCCTGCGGCGCCCGGAGTTCCGGCGTTCCGCCATGGTTGCGGCCTCAGTTCCAGCGGAAGATGCGGAGGGCCAGATAAAAAGTGCCGATGGCCCAGGCTGCCAGGATCGCGATCGCCTTCAGGATGTCGTGATGGAGCAGTCCGGCGCCCTCGAGCACGACCAGGCGAAGAGCGCTGACGAGCTGGGTCAAGGGGAGCGCCTGGATGAACGGCTGGGCGCTCTTGCCGAAGTTCTCCGTGGCGAAGAAAACCCCGGAGAGCAAGTACATCGGCAGCATGACCAGGTTCATGAGCCCGCTGACTGTTTCGGTAGTGGTCGCCCGGCTGGCGACCAGCAGCCCGATGCCGGCGAAAGCCAGGGCGCCGATGACGTCGATCAGAAAGAACAGCGGCAGGCTGCCGCGAATCGGCATGTGGAAGGCGAGCGCTCCCAGCAACAGCATGATGGAGACGTCGGGGATCAGGAAGGTCAAGCGTGAGGCGAGGATCGCGCCCAGGAAATCGCGCCGGGGCATGGGGGTTGCGATGAAGCACTTGAGCAGCTTGCCGATCCGCATATTGACCAGGAAGAAGCCGATTCCCCAGAGTCCGCCTCCCATGGCGTTGACCCCGATGAGGCCCGGGATCAGGCGATCGATGTAGCGTGTTCCCGGCTCGGTGATCTGAATGTCATTGGGCTGGCGCGGGTTGACCCGGCCGGCGGCCTCCTGAAGGACATCGTCGATCACCTGTCGAGCGGCGGTCGCTTCCGGTCGCGTGGGGTCATAGCGGTAGGACCACGACGTCTCGTCGATCGGCATTATCTCCAGGACGGTCCTGCCCGTGTTCAGCCGGTCGTCGGCCTTATCCCGCGGTGCGACCTCGAGGGAGACCGGCGGCAGGATGACGCTCTTGAGGTCGCCCGGAGAGGCCTTCGCCACCGCGAGCCGGTCGTTATGGTTCCTGATCGCCTCCTCGATGGGCGCGGAGAAGGGGCCCTCGACCAGGTCGACCTGGATTGGCGCCGGGGGGCGGCTCTGGAAGGCATAGCCGAGCACAACGGCCAGCACGGTGGGGAATCCGTACACCCAGAAGATGCGCGCCGGCTGCCGCCAGAACTCGCGAAGGCGGGCACGATAAAGCTGAAAGAAGGGAGAATTGCGAAGCATCACTCGTTCTCGAGGTGGTCGGGATGGAAGAACCGTTGCCGGCGCGGAGATCCGTCTGTCGAACGGGTTGCTCAGGACGGTGGACGAGCTCGGTTCCTCCGCCTCCTGCCGCCCAGATTGAAGGCGCGCGTCTCCTCGACCGCACCGTCGCGAAGATGCCGGCCGGTCAGCGACACGAAGACATCTTCAAGGCTGACATGGCGTGTCGTCAAACGGGCCAGCGGCCGCTTCAGGCTGTCGAGCTCGTCAAGCAGGGCGGGGATGGCCCGATGGGGCTCGGAGACGGTCAGCGCGTATCCCTCGCTGTCGGCCCGGGCCGTCAGAACCGAGTCCAGACCGGAGAAAGCCGCGGGCTCCAGCGGCGTCCCGTCGCCGTCGATCGCGAACTCGACAATGTGGTCGCCGCCCAAGCGGGCGATCAACTCACGCGGAGAGCCCAGCGCGATGATCTTGCCCTGGTCGATGACGGCGACGCGGTCGCAGAGCCGCTCCGCCTCGTCCATGTAGTGGGTGGTCAGCAGGACGGTTCGATCGCGGTCCCGCAGATCCCTGATGACTTCCCAGAGCTGGCGGCGGGACTGGGGGTCGAGCCCCGTCGTGGGCTCGTCAAGGAAGAGCACCTCGGGATCGCCGACCAGGGCGATGGCGACGGCCAGCCGCTGTTGCTGGCCGCCGGAAAGCTGCTCGATCAGGGAGTTGGCCTTGCTCTCCAGGGACACCCGGGAGATGGCGTCGTCGACCGGCAGGCCCGCGCGGTAAAAGCTGCGAAAGACGGTGAGCAGCTCGCGCACCGTCTCCTTGTCCGGAAATCGGGTCTCTTGCAGCGTCACGCCGATTCGTTCCCGGATCGCGGTCTCGTCGGTCGCCCAGTGCAGCCCCAGGACCTCGACCTCTCCCGCTGTCGGCTGATTCAGTCCTTCGAGGATCTCGACGGTCGTGGTCTTGCCCGCTCCGTTGGGGCCGAGGAGGCCAAAGCACTCGCCCACTGAGATCTCCAGGTCGATCCCGTTGACCGCGTGGACCGGACCATCGCGGCCCGGGTATTGCTTGCGCAATTCCTTGACGCGAATGGCTCGATCGTTCATGGGATGCGTGTCTCCAGTTTGGCTCGAATTCTCTTTGACCCGGTATTCAGATCACGATGCCGTCGCGGAGGACGGCCGACTTGGGGATGACGGTCACACCGTCACGGATCACGTGGGTGCTCGTCTCCTCCGAGTCAACGATGTGGGTATCGTTGATCACCCTGACATGGCGGCCGATTCGCGCATTCTTGTCGATGATGGCTCGCTCGATCACCGAGCCGGCGCCAATGCCCGCGCCCGGCCGGCCCTGCCGCTGGTTCTCGGCGATCTGGTGCGCCTGCTCGTAGTAGTCGATGCCCATCAGGTACGAATCACGAATGGTTGCGTTCTCGCCGATGATCGAACGGACGCCGATGACGGAGTTCTCGATCACCACTCCGCGCCCGATGATGCAGCCGTCGCAGATCAGACTGTTCTTCACGGTGGCGCTGCCCAGCCGGGAGCACGGCAGATAACGAGGCCGGGTAAAGATCGGATGCTCACCGAAAGTGAAATCGAACGACGGCACGTCGCGCGTCAGATCGATGTTGGCCTGATGAAAGGCGCCCACGGTTCCGATGTCTTCCCAGTAGCCGTCGAAAAGGTGGGCCTGGACCCGGTGGTTGGCGATCGTCTGCGGCAGGATCTCCTTGCCGAAGTCGGTGGCATCGCTCGATTCGAGCAGCTCGACCAGGGCCCTGGCGTTGAACAGGTAGATGCCCATGCTGGCCAGGTACGGGCGGCCGCTGGCCTTCAGGCCCAGTTTTTCCAGCCAGCCGGTATCCGTCCGGACGCGGTTGAGCTTCTCCTGGGTCTTGGGCTTCTCCTCGAACTCGATCACCTTGCCGTCGGTCTGGATGCGCATGATGCCGCAAGACCGCGCTTCGGCTTCGGCAACGGGCAATGCGGCGATCGTGACAACCGCCTTGTTCTCGACGTGGGTCCGGATCATCTCCTGGAAATTCATCCGGTAGAGCTGGTCTCCAGAAAGAATCAACGCATAATCATAAGTTTTTTCGGTGAAATACGGGATGTTGCGGCGCACGGCGTCGGCGGTGCCCTGGTACCACGACTCGTGCTGCATTGTCTGCTGCGCGGCGAGGATCTCCACGAAACCCCCGGAGAACGGATCAAACTTGTACGTGTTGTAAATGTGCCGATGCAGGCTCACGGAGTTGAACTGCGTGAGGACGAAGATGCGGTTCAGACCGGAGTGGATGCAGTTGGATACGGGAATATCGATGAGTCGATATTTCCCGGCGATCGGCACGGCTGGCTTGCTTCGCGACCTTGTCAGCGGAAATAGACGTGTGCCCCGCCCTCCGCCCAGGATCAGCGAGACGACCCGAGGCATGAAACCTCTCCTTCGCTTGTGTTGTGGGGAAAGGCCATCGATCCGAGATGGTGATAACCACCAGCACGTTCTCAGCCTCTGCTTGTCTCATTTCATCGTACACGACCGGAAGGACGACGGCGAGCGGGCTGGGGCCGCGGCGGCGACGAGCACCGCAGCCCGATCAGTCCGGAGCTGGGAAATCACCAGCCGCGCGACATGTTCGACTCGACGGCCTTCCGGGCCCCGTCAAGATCGGTACCGGTTGCCTGCATGTACAACCGCACGGCATGCAACTTGTCGCCGGCCGCCCGGGCCAGACAATCGCGAGCTGTCTGGCATGGGTCGGAATCGACCTGAATGCCCAGCAGCTTCTTCGAGATCACCCAGGCGTCGCGAGGACGGTGGGTCACGTGGAGAATCTCCTCGGCCGGATAATTCGTGACCGCAAACGATCGCGCAGCATCCGCATCATCCGCGCATGCGATCATGATATGG
>JBAUOX010000185.1:0-11067 GCA_049579985.1 Isosphaeraceae bacterium
CGTTACTTCCTTGTCGTTTCTTTGTTAAACTGATTTGGTCGCAAATCTTATCCCCATCGAGTCGGAGCCGGATTCCGCCATGAGCTTGGCGGAGGTCGAATGGCGATTCGACTCCTTATGTGTCGAGGATTGAGACGATGTCGGGGGACGTTCACGAGGATCTGAATGAGGAAGCCCGAGACCATGCCGAGACCGAGCCGTCGGATCATTCGCTCGTGCGGCGGTTCCGTCAAGGCAATCAGGATGCCGCCGATCTCCTCTACCATCGCTACGCCGATCGCCTCTTGGCTCTGGTGCAGGCAAGACAATTCCGGGACCTGGCCAGTCGCGTCGATTGTGAAGACATCGTCCAGTCGGTGTTCGGGTGCTTTTTTCGAGGGGTCAGTCGCGGTATGTACGACGCACCCGCTGGCGAAGAACTGTGGCGCTTGTTCCTGGTCATCACCCTGAACAAGATCCGCTCCAAGGGCGTGTTTCATCGCGCCGCCAAGCGGGACGTCCGCATGACGGTCGGCGGCGCGTGCATCGATCAGTATCCGGACGGCCTGAAGTCGGGCGAGCACGCTTATGTCCTGCTGAAACTGGCTGTCGAGGAGTCCTTGGACGGTCTGCCAGCCCAACACAGGCTCGTGGTCCAACTGCGAATGGAGGGCCACGAAGTCGCTGAGATCGCCAAAATGATGGGGCGTGGCAAGCGATCGGTGGAGCGGATTCTCCAGCAATGCCGGGAGAGACTGAGCCGATTACTCGTGGGTCCCTAACATGTTGCACTTGGATGACGACCCCAATCGGGATGAGCTTGACGACTTCGTCAGAGCCTTCGAGCAGGCGTACTCCCGCGACGGACGCGCGGAGATTGCCAAGTTCCTCCCCCCGCGTGATCACCCCCTTTATTCGACCGTGTTGTGCGAGTTGATCCGGCTCGATCTCGAATTCGGTTGGGAGCAGGGCTGTCCCAAGACTCGGTCGGAGTCCCAGCGTGTCTTCCCGGAGCTCCAACGCGATCGCGACGCCCTGCGAGCGATCGCCTTCGAGGAGGACCGCGTGCGCCGGCTTGCGGAGGAGAGCCTGTCGCCGAATCGCTCTCGCCGACGCGACGCGGGGATTCTCGGCAAGGGGATCGGCCGGTTGCCGCGGGAGGGCGCCCCAGGCCAACACGCCCGCAGGCGTTTGAGCGACGGCTTAGAGAGAATCGACCCTGGGGATCCATCCGTCGGCGACGACGACGATGGCCAATCGCGCCGCGACGGGGTGGAGAGGGCTGCCCTTGCGTACCGCGACTTTCGCATGCACCACGACGAGGGCGACGTCGCCGCCCTGGACTCGTGGTGCGCATCATTCCCAGGTCGCGTCGGCCACGCGCGGCTGTTTCGAGATGTCCACCTCTCCGACCCTCACATGGCCGATCGCTTGGCGCGCGGCCTGACCACAATGCCCGAGGTGGGCGACAACTTCCTGGGCTTTCACCTGATTGGAGAGTTGGGCCGGGGAGCATTCAGCAGGGTGTACCTCGCCCAACAAGGGGACTTGGCCAACCGCCCCGTGGCGTTGAAAGTCTCGCCCGAGTTCTTCAGCGAGTCGCAGACACTCGCCCAGTTGCAGCACGCCAACATCGTCCCCATCTACTCGATCCACCACGTCGAGGCGCTCCACGCCGTATGCATGCCCTACTTCGGATCGACCACGCTCAAGGATGTGTATCGAGATCTCCGAAAACACGAGGCGCTGCCCGCATCCGGCAAGGGCCTTCTGAGCACCCTGTACAACCGCAAGAGCGACGCACGACACCGAGGGAGCGCAATCTCGTCCGAGGTCGAGGTCGAGGTCGAGGTCGAGATGGCGGAAGGACCGGCTGCTTTGTCCGAGAGGGAGCCGGTAGGGGCGACGACTCCATCACCATCCAGGCCACATACCACCATCTTGATGATGCTCGAGAAGCTGACCTACGTCCAGGCCGTACTGTGGATGGCCGCGCGCCTGGCGGACGGGTTGGCCCATGCCCACGAGCGGGGAATCCTGCACCGGGATCTCAAGCCCGCCAATATCCTGCTGACCGATGAGGGTCAGCCGATGCTGTTGGATTTCAACCTGTCCGAAGACCTTAAAGTCCGCTCGGGCGCGGCGGCAGCGATCGGGGGGACGCTGCCCTACATGTCGCCGGAGCACCTCGACGCCTTCCGAGGCGGAGTCCGCCCGGTGGACGCTCGCAGCGACCTTTACTCGCTCGGCGTCATTCTCTACGAGTTGTTGGCCGGACGGCGACCGTTCGAGATCCCCGATGCCCCCCCCGATCGCACGTTTCTCGACCTCTTGATCGAGGGCCGCCTCGGGACAATTCCCGACGTCCGGCGTTGGAATCAGACCGTCACTCCTGCGGTCGAGTCCATCATCCACCATTGCCTCGAAACCGACCCGCAGCGCCGGTATCAGAACGCCCGTGAACTCTCCGAGGACCTGGAGCGACACTTGGCTCACCGACCGCTGAAGTCTGCCCACGAGCCTTCGCTGCGCGAGCGCATGGCCAAGTGGGCCAGGCGCCACCCCACTCTGTGCAGCTCCACGTCCATCGCCCTCCTGGCTTTGACCCTGATTTTGATGCTTGTGTCCGTTGTCTGGTTCGTGGCCGAGGATCTGGGGAATGCCTCGGCCCGGCTGCGTCACGGGGCTTTCCGGGCCGCTTTCGAAGAGTGCCAATTCCTGCTCAACACGAATGGCGGGCCCCCGGAGCACCTGGAACGGGGGATTCGTCTGGCACGTCATGCCCTGGATGGCTACGGCGTCGGCGGACCTGGTGACTGGACCGCCGGCCCCTGGGTGCGGCGCTTACCGGCCGCCGAGCAACGGGCCCTCTGCGAGGAGGCATCAGAACTGGTCCTCCTCGAGGTGCGGGCGAGCACAACCCTGGCCGAGCGCTCCCAGTCGAAGCCCGAACTCACCCGATCATTGCAGCGGGGGGTACTCTGGCTCGACCGAGTTGAACGGTTCGACCCACGACCGCCAGCGGCCCTGTACGAGGATCGGGGGCGGTTCTACGCCGCCCTGGGCCGGAGCGACTTGGCGGACCGGGACCGCGCCCGGGTAGCGACCGTCCCGCCGAGTTCCGCGCGTGACTTCTACTTGCTGGGCACCTCGCTGCTGGCTCGCGGTCGGCCCGACCTCGCGGAACTTCCCTTGAGCCGCGCCGTCGCGCTCGATGCGCGCCGCTTCTGGGCTTGGTTCACCCTGGGGATCTGCCATGCCGATCAGGGACGACATGCCGATGCGGCGTTCGACTTCAGTGTGAGTACGACCCTCGCCCCCGACTTCGCCTGGCCACACCTGAATCGCGGCCTCGCCCTGGCCCGCTCCGGCCGCCTGCTCGAGGCCCGGGTGGCCTACGACCGCGCCCTCGAGCTCAACCCCGACTTCACGGAGGCCCTGGTGGACCGCGCCCTAGCCTGCTTGGAGCTTGGCGACTGGGATCAGGCGACACACGACTTGGACCGCGCTATCGCCCTCGGTCGGCGGACCCCGAGCATCTGGGCGGCGCGGGCCGACGCACTCGCCCGTCTCGGCCGCCGTGACGAAGCTGAGCAAGCCTTCGCCGAGGCGATCCAAGCCGCCGACCCGAACGATCCGATTCCGCTGGTAGCGCGCGGGTACTCCCGCCTGGCGGCTGATCGAGCAGGCGCCGAGGCCGACTTCGCCCGCGCCCTGCACCTTGATGCGCGCAACGCCCGCGCCCATCTCGGTCGGGCTTACCTCTTGCGGCGCGATGATCCCCACGCGGCCCTGGTCCAGGTCGAAATGGCCCTCGACGCCGAGCCCAACTTCGGCGATGCCCTCCAACTGCGCGCCCTGCTCCGCGCCAGGCTGGGCGACCCCGCTGCCGAGGCCGATGTCAACCGCCTCCTCCAAGTACCCACACCCCGGCATCTCTACAACGCCGCCTGCGCTCTGGCGCTTCTGTCGCGCTCGGCCGCCGAACCCCGGCTCGTCCCACTCGCCCTCGATCTCCTCCGACGTGCCCTCGATTCCGGTATGCCCCCGGCATGCGTCGCTGACGATCCGGACCTCGACGCCCTGCGGGAGTCTCCAAATTATTCTCGTTTGTTAAGGCGACCGGCTGGTGGCAGCCTACCCAAGAACTGAGCTTTCTCGACCTGGCCGCATGATGTCGCAGGTGAAACAATTCCTGCCCGTCGCCTCAGGCGTTTGAGGCGTTAACGGTGCATTAACGGCCAGGCACAAAATCGCGGGGATCTACAGAAACGTACGGGTCGAAAAAATCTCCTGGCTTACCATGCCTCCCAAATTTTGTGTGTGGCTGGTACTTGTCATATTGCCAGCTCGGCACACATGCCAATCAGGTCGCGTCGGCTCCGGTAGCGGACAAGAGCGACACAATTCCATTCGTCTGCCCCGTCGGGAGCCAGGAATCGACCCGCCGATCGTCCCAGGAAAACGGGCAGGCTAGCTCGCTTCAGTAGCAGGGGGACCACGGCGCGGTTGTACCTCGCGTCGGCCGCTCGTGGGTCGTCGCCGTACGAAAAGCCGGGTGGATCAACGGCTTGGCTTATTCGACCACTCGGATGTGCTGGACCTGGTGCTCGTCCAGCCAGCCCAGGAGGACCTCTTGCTCCTCGGACAACTCGACCTCGGTCATGTTGTCCGTATCGAGGGGAGAGACGAGCAACAAGACCCCTTCACTCAGCCACTTGGTGACCTCGCTCCGGGAAAGCCAGTACTCGCTCTCGCCCAGCGCGGGAATTCCCGGGGTATCGGGCGGCGTCATGAAATAGACGAGCTGCGACCTCAGGCGGGTCGAGATCGCCAGCGCCGGGACCTCAGGATGATCGACGGAAATCAGCTTCAGTTGGGACATGACTCTCGAACTCGATGACAGAGGGTGCGCGTTTTCATATATGTGACAGCAGTTCCGGCGACTTCACGAGTCATTCAGCAACTCCGGGGCTTTAGCCCGTGGAACGACCCCGCGAGCGGGGTTCCCCCACGCCACCGGGACCCCGAAGGGGTGGGCGGTGGAGGAAACGATTCCCAGGGTTTCAACCCGCTCTTGACTGTCTGAGCGAAATCGACTATACGAGGATCATGAAGCTCACGGTCCAGATCCAACTGTTGCCAGACGCCAAACAAGCCAAGGCGCTTCACGCGACCGTCGAGCGGTTCAACGAGGCATGCAACTGGATCGCGGCAGAATGCTTCGCTCGCAAGGAAGCGAACCAGTTCCACGTCCGCAAGTTCGCCTACAAGGAAGTCCGGGAGCGGTTCGGCCTGTCTTCCCAGATGGCTCAACTGGCGATCAAGGCAGTCTGCGATGCGTACAAGCGGGACAAGAGCATCAAGCCCAAGTTCCGCACGCACGCGGCGATCGTCTACGACCAAAGGACGATGAGCTTCAAGGGACCTGACCGAGTGAGCTTGTGGACGCTCGCCGGCCGCGAGCTGATTCCCTTCGTGATGGGTAAGTACCAGGCCGAGCAGTTTACCCACGCCAAGGGACAAGCGGACCTTGTCCTTCGTCATGACGGCAAGTGGTTCTTGCTCGTGACGGTGGATGTCCCCGCCGCCGCACCGATTCCGACCACCAATTTCATAGGGGTCGATTTCGGCGTGGTCAACCTCGCCACGACCGAGGACGGCGACAAGTTTTCGGGAGCGAAGATCGACGCGACGCGCCGGCACTATGGCCAGCGTCGCCAAGCGTTGGGCAGGGCCGCGGGTGCCCAGCGGAGAGCGGGCAGGCGGCCCAAGAACATCCGCAGGGCCACGCAGCGAACCAAGGCCAAGGAAGCCAGGTTCCGCAAGCACGAAAACCACTGCATCGCCAAGCAGATCGTGGCGACCGCCAAGGGCACCGGGCGTGGGATTGGCCTCGAAGACCTCGAGAACGTTCGCGACCGAGTCTCGGCTAGGGGCGGAGACCAGCGCAACAGGCTCTCGGGTTGGGCCTTCTTCCAGTTGCGGACCTTCGTGGAGTACAAGGCCGCGCTGGCTGGAGTGCCCGTCGTGGCGGTGGACCCGCGCAATACCAGTCGCACTTGCCCCGAGTGCGGCCATTGCGCGAAAGCCAACCGCAAGAGCCAGTCGGAATTCGAGTGTCGCGCGTGTGGACATCGTTCGCATGCAGACCTCGTCGGGGCTCGGATCATCGGGTCCAGAGCCAGGGCGTCCGTAACGGCGCCTCAGCATGCGGGACCCGTCCCAGCGTGAACCTGCAAAGGAAAGCTACCGGGTTTCAACCCGTGTAGATCGTTACGATAGCGATTCCGGGGCTGCCATCCTACTGCCGGGTCAGCCCCTCAGGTCGAATTCCTGGCTCGCCCGGTCCTGGAACCTCCGCGATTGTCGGTAAGAACTCGCGCCAGGGGCTCGCAGTCACGCAGACAGACAAGTTCCACGACCTCCAGCTCGCGGGCGATTTGCGGGAACATCGCATCAACCAGACCGAGCCGCGCGGCCTCGCCGCGGTCGATGTCCGCGGAGAGCTCCACGCTCTTGAGCAAGATGAGGCGCCTGGCCCCGAGCAGAACTGCAATCCGCGCGGCGATCGAGTCCGAGGTCACATCCCAGCTTGCCGCCGGCGGGTCGGGCCCACGATCGTCAACCTCCTCCAGAAACCACCTGGGAGCCAGGATCGGAACCTGTCCAAGATTCCTGCACGCCCACAGATCTTCCGGCCGGTGCACCACCGCGAAACCCGGCAAGAGCGCGGCGAGCAGCTCGGCCGTAAGGTCGAGCGACCTGATCGCCAGGCGGTGCGCTTTCTGGCCGCCCAGATCGTGAGTTTGATCCATCGTCCGAATCAGGTCGGCAAATGGTCCCCCGCCAGCAACCAAGACAGCCTGCTCGCGGAAACACGCTTCGTGACCGCGATGGTTGTCATGACGGGCGAATCGGGCGGAAGCAGCTTGATCGCCTGGTCGACAAGAGCCTGTCATCGCGGCAAGCCGCACTCAATCGCACGGACCTTCATCCCTCGCACGATCAGTCGCCGCGCCACTCGACCTCGGCAGACTGACCGAAGCTCTCCTCGACCTCGACCCGCAAGACGCGGGGAACCGTCCAGCCGCGTACAGCCATCTCCTGCCGCAACCGGCCGGCAATGTGATCCGCCAGCAGCTCGGCCGTGGTATTGGCGATCGGCAAAAGCACGCATTCGTCGCGCGGGAAACTCCACATGCGGTCGCCATGGGTCACGCGGAGATTCGCCCCTTCCTCGTGCAAGCCGATCAAGTGGTTTCGGGTGGGCAGGAGCATCCGATGATCGAGCTCGTCGGTGATCGCGCGGGTCATGTCCTTGAGCGCGATGAAATCAACGACGTAGTGGTTTTCGTCGAGCTCATCTTCGACCTCGACCGCCGTGCGGTAGTTGTGGCCGTGCAACCGCTCACAGCGATCACCTTCGTAAGTGATGAAATGTCCAGAGCAGAACACCAGGTAATCCTTGGTAACCCTGACCTTGAAGCGCGAGCTCGACACAGCCTCTTGACTCCTGGAGTTGTATCTGGCGTCTCAACCGACCGACCAGCTTGCGGGGCCAGCGGGACGTGGCAATGGAATTGTGCCATCCCGCGGGGCCGCGAACAAGGCGGCCGTCACAAGGTCGGCGGTGGTGCCCGGATTGAGCTGGTTTCCCCGCGAGCGCAGCCAGACATCCAGCTCCTGCAACCGGTGATGACTTTCGGCGGTGCCGGGCCACCCCGCGTGCAGGACCTCGGCGGCCTGCCGGGCCACGCTCAGAGCGACCTCTCGACCGGCCTTGCGATCGATGTCCAGCAGAATCGACTCATCCTTCCACATAGATCGGCTCCGCTGTGCTGAGGATGTGTCGGCGACGAATGTAGTTCTGGCTGCGCTCCACAGCCGAGCGGCTCACTAAATCCACCTCCCGCCCGACGATCGCCGTAAGCTCTTGGTCCATCGTGACGAGATCGAACAGAGTCCAGTGCACGTCGGCGGCGAATGTATAGAGGAAATCCAAATCGCTGTCCGGCCGGAAGTCGTCCCGAAGGAAGGAGTCGAAGACCGCCAGTTGGCGGATCTTCCACCGGCGACAGAACTCCACAATCTGCTCCATCGGCAACGTGATGCCGTTTCGCGAAATCGTGGCCGTCGTGCTCATGACAGGGTCTTTCAGTGAACGGTCGACCGGGTGATCGGAGCTCGGATCAAGCTCCCCACATCATCATACGGGGCGGTAACTTCCAGGAAAGCCCGTCGCTCGAAACCCCGGTGATTACTCAGGGACGGAATCCCGTGCATCGGAGCTGATCACGAGGTCCCCGGACCCCGGGAAGCCCCCCTCTGGGGCGCTTGCGCCAACAAGCGTCGCTATTCGACCGACAGCGGGATTCCAGCGTTTACGAGTTGCCACTCGATCACCATGGTGCTGACGTTGAATTCGCGGCTTAGCTCTTCAATGGTTTGTTCGTCAGCGGCAGAAGTCCGAATTCGAGTCGCGAGCGCCTGTTGGGGAGCGATAAGCTCTGCGGCGAAAGCTCTTGCAGCCTTCTGATCCCATGAATGAGCAGTAGTGACGAGTCGTTGGCTATTTTGGCTTGTCAAAAGCGCGTGATAAACACTTCTGGCGGTCAGAAACCGTTGGCTATTTGGGTGCAACGGCTGGGGGCCAACAGTGACGACGTCTCCATCGGACGATCGTCCAACAATCGCCCGTATGCCTTGCCCAGGAATGTGATTTCGCTCATGAACGCGGAATGGTTCTCCAATGACGGATGTGGCAACCTCCTCCACAGAAACCAGCCGTTGTCCCGGCCTGATATTGGCCGCCTCGCGAACATTGCGAGCGAGTTGGTATCCGAACTGCGGAGGCGCGAGTGCGCGTGACGGGATATCTAACGAGGCGGTAAACGGAATTGGTCCTAGCTGCAAGTCCCTGCTCACTCCCGTGAGCCACTGCCATTGCTGCTGGATTGAATCGGGCTGCGCCAACTCTGTTAAATCGCGTACCAGTGCATCCTCGGGACTCGTGAGTGTCTGCTCAAGAAAACATGCAAGTTCCTCAGTCATTTCGCTGCGGTCATACGGATCGAGGCCCATTCGTCCCGCGAGCGTGCAGAATTGTTGTTCCTCAGCATCAGCGCCTTGAATCGCACGCCACTGAGTACTTAGCTCGCGGACGCGCTCATCGTCGACGTGCGTGACGCGGCCTAGAACGCTGTGGATAAACTGTGTGAGTGATTCCTGCGTGGCGTTGGTGTCGAGCTCATCTGCTCCATCCGCGATAAACTCGCCGGGCATGTTCGGTATTGAACGTGGAGGATCTGAGTACCACTCGGCACGAAGGCTCTGGCCGTCGTGGAAAAGGTAAAGTGCCGGCAGCATGAGAGCGGAGTCTGCTGAACGAAGACAATGCCGCCTGATCCATTTCACCTGATTCGCACCGATCGCAGACTTGGGAACCGTTTCCGAGCAACACAGCTCGTTCAGTAGCGACCACCAGTTCTGCACTAACCACTCAGCAATGGGAAATGCCGGCAAATACAGACGCGTTCGCTCGCTCTGAAGCGACTTATCCCAGATCGTTGAGACGATTCGCCGATCGACGCGAATGCCCAGCGCGCACCATGTTTCCCGCTCAACCGGATCAGTGGCTGCGGGTTGATCTACCGGGTCGCACTCAAACAGCAGGGATTTCGACACGTGGCGCCGCCTCCAGCTTATCAATAGGCGCGGGATATTGCCGCGGATCATTGATTGGAAAACCGTGGTAGTCGCCCGTACCTTCATTCGTCAAACGGGCTTCGTGCAAGACCCCATTGATCCAAACCCAAGCTCGCATTGGAAACGCGCCGCGAAAATCGCTAACACAACCGGCACGTATTGCTCTCCGGAGCGCGCACAACAACCTGGGCCAATGCTCCTCATTGTACCGATCGCACTTCGACTTGTCCGCGCGCCAGGCTGGTGGTCCTGCCAGCGACATATACGTCTTGTGAATCCGATTGCCAGTGTACGTCACGCGCGCAGCCACTTCGTCCGGCGTGCCAACGCCGTCCGGCCAATCACATATCTGGCCGCGCTTGATTCCACGTTGATAATGGGGTCTCCGAGGCATTACCCGATTGTAATAACCGAGCGAGCCGTTGTCTGCCTGACCTCGCCATCTGCCGGCATGATCTCTTATTTCACGAGCCGTGTCTGCCGTGGGCATTCCAAAGAGCGTCCAAAGGTGCCAGCCAGCTTACGACACCCGGAGGTGCTACTCAGCTTTTCCCCCATTCGGGCCGGCCGGAAAGGATGGATGGCCCCATTCGGGACCCTTTTCCCCTGGCCCCAGCCTCATGCCGGTGTCGGTGCAGACCGCTTCTTACACGGCAACACCAGCCGGAAGCAGGAGACCGCCCCGCTCGCCTCGCCCACGACCAACGTGATTCCATCCGCGCCGACTTTGACATCGAGGGATCGAGGGGTGCTGTCGAGCAGCAGGGTCGCCAGACACGATCCGCTGTTCAGGCCCCACACCTTCACCGTGCCATCGAATGAGCCGGTGACGACTCGACCATCCCCCGTCACTGCCAACGCCATGACCGCACCGCCGTGTCCCGACAGCGTCCGCTCCTCCTGACCGCTGGCCAGGTCCCACACCTTCACCGTGCAATCGGATGAGCCGGAGACGACTCGACCATCGCCCGTCACCGCCAACGCATTCACCCCACCGCCATGTCCCGACAGCGTCCGCTCCTCCTGCCCGCTGTTCAGGTCCCACACCTTCACCGTGCGATCGTTGGAGCCGGAGACGACTCGACCATCTCCCGTCATCGCCAACGCATTGACCCGACCGCCATGTCCCGACAGCGTCCGCTCCTCCTGACCGCTGTTCAGGTCCCACACCTTCACCGTGCAATCGGCTGAGCCGGAGACAACTCGACCATCGCCCGTCACCGCCAACGCATTGACTACACCGGCATGTCCCGACAGCGTGCGCTTCTTCTGGCCGCTGTTCAGGTCCCACACCTTCACCGTGCAATCGGATGAGCCGGAGACGACTCGACCATCGCCCGTCAACGCCAACGCATTGACCGAACCGCCATGTCCCGACAG